>JBAQCK010000064.1:0-8552 GCA_049294075.1 Bacteroidales bacterium
GTCTATGACAAACTGACACTTTGTTTAATATCTTTATTACAAACCCTTTAATTTTCAGGTAGCTGTTCATTGCCCGAAGGAGTTGTTGCCGGCTCGTTGGGAACAGCAGTCGGAAGAGTAGGTATGGCATTCGGATCGATGGCATTCTGAATGGAATTCTCAATCCTTGAACGCTCTGCACCCGATCCGCGGGGTATGGTAGCTGTTGCAACCACACATAGAATCAGAATGGCAGCACCAAGCGTCCATGTTGATTTTTCAAGAAAATCGGCAGTTTTCCTTATTCCCATCGACTGCCCGGCAGAAGTGAAATTGGCAGCCAGACCCCCTCCCTTCGAATTCTGAACCAGTACTATCAATACCTGAAGTACACAGGCAATGATAATTATGACCGAAATAAAAATATATATTCCCATTTACACTCTATTTAATGATCTCTCTTATCTTTTCAATTTGAGCCGCAAAGTAATCACTTTTTTCCGGAAATTTCAAACATAATTTATCATAAATATCTATTGCCCTGGAATAATAGCCCTGAGTCAGATAAATCTTTGCCAGTGTCTCGGTGACAAATACACCCTGCTCCTCGGTAAACGGTCTTGAAAGATCTTCATTCTGAACAACCTGCTTTTCCATCTTCGGTTCAATCCTCGGGTTCGATATAATGAACCTGTCAATAAGATCAGCCTGTATCTTCTTTTTAATGTCATTGTCAGGTATGGCAGGCTCCTCTTCCGATATTTCACTTTCGGGCTCGGTAATCTCATCAGCGGGAGTAAAGGAAAATCCCGGATCCATATAGAATATTTCTTCCTCCTCCTCTGCTGTTCCCTTTTCATCGGCCTTCTCCTGCATGAACAAAGGCCCGTCATAATCAATATCATCAGTACCGGGATCGATTGTTCCGATTACAGTCCTTTCCATAAGGTTCTCCATGGTGTCGGGCTGATCCTTTATCAGCTTAGGCCTGGAATCCTTCTCGATCTCCTCAATAAGGTCCTGGCTGCTCAGTGCAGATTCAAGAACCGTCTGGGCAAGATCGCCTTCACCAGATTCTGTAACGGCTTCAACAATCTCAACGGCCGGTTCCTCCTGTACTGCAACAGGTGCGGACGGCTCAGGTTCTTCCCTGACAATTACTTTGGGTTCCGGAACTTCAATCTCCAGTTTTTCCGGTTCAGACTGAACAGGTTGTACTGCTGACACTCCTTCAGTAAGATTGTCGGCAGCGACATCCATCTCCACCATAGAAGGGGTTATCTTCAGCAGGTTGAAAAGAACCTCCCTGTCGGCGATCTGAATGGCTGAATTCCTGAGCTGATTCTCAAACCTGATATCCGAATTCTCCCTGAGCCCTTTCAACAGAAGGAGATGAGCGGTCTGGAAAAACGGATATATGTTTACCAGCTCGCCCAGTTCGGCGAGAACCTGTCTGTCGACAGGAGCATTACCACCCATCAGGTTCAAAAAGTCGCTTTTATTCATTGACGTTACCAGTTAACGAATGCAGCGTTGAAGATGTCCTCAACAAGCATTTCGACGATATTTTCCGACAGATCGGCTTCCACCTCGCTCAGGTTGCTCAAACTGCTGTAATCCTCATATCTGGAAAATGTCTGTTCAAAGCTTTTTTCGGGATCTGCCACGTTGGTAAACTTAACCCTTACTGCAATAGTGAACCGGTTCATTGCAGCAGTTGCATCGGCTGATACCGTAAGCGGCCTGGTGTTATACTCTATAATCTCTCCCTCAAAATTGGCATCGCCCAGCCCGTTTGTAACAGCCAGGTTTGTCTGTGCCTTGCATTTGTCAATCAGCTCATCGGTAATGGTCTGGCTTAAGCCCGGCTGTACAAGACTTGCCCTGTTCTGAAAATACTGAATGCTCACTGAGCTTAATCCGGTGGTGCTTGCTCCTGAAAAGGAATAGATGCCGCATGAATGCATAAGGAATACAACAGCGGTAATGACCAGCCAGAGCTTTGCAACCGGTCGAAAAATGTTATTCCTACATTTCAATATCATATTCCTTGATTTTTCTGTAGAGAGTGCGTTCCGAAATGCCAAGCTCCTGTGCTGCAAGCTTTCTCTTGCCATTGTACTTCTCCAGAGCCTTTTTGATCATCTCAATCTCCTTGCCGGTAAGAGAAAGCGACTCTTCAACCACTTCTTCGGTATCCTGAATATTGGTTCTTGCATGATGAGCAAAATCGACATCCTGAGTATCTCCGGCCGTTACCACTGCATCGCTCCTGCCAGTATCTCTTATCAGATTCTTTATCAGACCCGAGTTGCTCTCATGGAACTTTAAATCAATATCGCCCGACTTGATCAGATCCAGAACAAGATTCTTCAGGTCATTCATATCGCTCTTCATGTCGAAAAGGATCTTGTAAAGTATCTCCCGCTCGGACGAAAATGATTTGTCTTCATCCCTTTTTATTACAGCCGGAAGCTTGACTCCGGTATATTCGGGAAGATAAGTATGAAGTACCTCGTAGCTAATCTCCCTCTCACTTTCAATGATCGAGATCTGTTCCGTTATATTCTTGAGCTGGCGGACATTGCCCGGCCATGAATAGCTGAGGAGCAAATTCTTTGCCTCGTTGCTCAGATGTATCGAAGGCATCCTGTATTTCTCCGCAAAATCGACAGCAAACTTCCTGAAAAGCAGGAAGATGTCCTCGCCCCTCTCCCTCAGCGGCGGAATTTTTATTGGTACCGTGTTCAGCCTGTAAAAAAGGTCCTCCCTGAATCTGTCATGCTCAATTGCCTTTGAAACATCAACATTACTTGCAGCGATGACTCTCACGTTTGTCTTCTGCACCTTCGATGAGCCCACGCGGATGAACTCGCCGGTCTCGAGGACCCTGAGTAACCGGACCTGGGTTGAAAGAGGGAGCTCTGCCACCTCATCAAGGAAGATAGTGCCTCCGTCGGCAACCTCGAAATACCCTTTCCTGCTTTCGGTGGCTCCGGTAAATGATCCTTTCTCATGGCCAAAAAGCTCCGAGTCGATCGTTCCCTCTGGAATAGCTCCGCAGTTCACCGCGATGTACGGTCCGTGTTTTCTGGCGCTGTGATTGTGGATCACCTGCGGGAATGACTCTTTGCCGGTCCCGCTTTCTCCTGTAATGAGCACCGAAAGATCGGTAGGCGCCACCTGCACAGCTATATCTATGGCCCTGTTCAACCCGGAATAGTTGCCTATAATACCGAATCGTTGCTTTATGCTCTGAATATCTTTCATATCCGTTTCTCACTGGTGCGAATTTAAGATATTTTTGAAACATTGGGAAATGCTATTTTCGTAAATTCGTGACATGAAGAAAACAGGAGATATCCGGATCGCAGGCATTATTCCTGCAAGATACGCATCGACAAGGTTCCCGGGAAAACCACTTGTTATGATAGGCGGGAAACCAATGATCAGGAGAGTATATGAACAGGCCTCCCTGGCGCTTCGGACAGTTTATACAGCAACTGATGACCAGAGGATTTATGATGCTGTCACCGGCTTTGGCGGTAAGGTGGTAATGACTTCTTCAGACCACAGGAGCGGAACCGACAGATGCGCTGAGGCAGCTGAAAAAATTGCCGGTCTTGAAGGATTCACTCCCGATGTTGTGGTCAATATTCAGGGTGATGAACCATTCATCAGACCGGAACAGATTGCCCTGCTTGCATCGTGCTTTGATGATGGTTCGGTTGAAATTGCCACTCTGGTTCGCAGGGCAGAACCGGGTGAGGATCTGGCCAACCCCAACCATCCGAAGGTTGTCCTCGATCTTTCGGGAAATGCAATCTACTTCAGCAGATCGGTGATCCCTTTCCTTCGGGATGCTCCATCTGCCGAATGGTCAGCCAGGCACACCTATTATAAACATATAGGCCTGTACGCCTACAGGACTGCTGTCCTTAAACAAATTACCTCATTGCCGGGAAGCCCGCTGGAGAGAGCGGAATCGCTTGAACAGAACAGATGGCTCGAGAACGGATTCAGGATCAGGACAGCTGTCACTATCTGGGAAAGCCTCGGAATTGACACCCCGGAGGACCTCGAAAGAGTAGAAAAAATCTTTGATCAGAAAAATAAAAATGCCTACCTTTAACCAGGTTTTTGAAACAGAACAGGATAAGAGTGCGTATGAGGCAAATTCTACTCTTTATTTTCATATTATTCATCCCTTTAACCCTTCAAGCCCAGAAGGATAGCACTGATGTCGTCAGAAATTTTCCTCAAAAAGCCTTTACCAGGGAAGCCCCTGTAACAAATATCACAATTTACCCTGTACCTGTCAGGGACAACAGCTTTTCGATAAAGGCCGACAGGGATATGACTGCAGTGAAAGTGACCAATATGATTGGACAGGATATTTTCAGAGCCAGGTATACCAATCCCGTTTCTGCAACCAAAGTGCTGCTTAAAACACCTGCAAGGGGAATGTACCTGGTGACGATTGGATTTGCAGATGGGACAAGAATTGTCAGGAAAGTAATGATTGAGAATCCGGAATAGGCAATTGCAGTCCGGATACAGCGGATACGGGGAAAATTCCGCATACCTCTTAATATATAGACAATGTTTATGAACAGGGAAACAATCTCTTTTTTTGATTGTTAGTATTAAGGGCTAAAGACACTTTATAAAAACATACTATTAAGACAGCCATGGAAGAAGGGACGAATGTTTTTTCGATAAAGGACCTTGAAAACTTTTCGGGAATAAAAGCCCATACCATAAGGATTTGGGAGAAAAGATACAGGATACTGGAACCCGACAGGACCGATTCCAATATCAGGACTTACAGCGAAACCGAGCTGAAGAAGATCCTCAATGTGGCATATCTGAACAGGAATGGCCTGAAGATATCCAAAATTGCCACGCTGAGCGAAGATGAGCTTACCGCCAGAGTGATGGCTGTCAGCAGCCATGATGAAAAAAAGGAGAACAGCTTCAGGACGGGAACCGTCCTGATGTCAGCTATCAGGTTCAATGAATACGAGTTCAGAGGGGTCCTTGAACCATTCGTCCATAAACACGGGATCGAAGATGCCTTTATCATGTACCTCTATCCCCTGCTTGAAAAGGCCAGGTTGCTCTGGCAGACCGGAAGCCTTTCAAGAGCCCAGGAACAGTTTGTTCGTAATGTAATAAAGCAGATCCTTACCCAGGAAGACAACAACCTCAAACTACCTGCCACAAAGACAAAGGCTGCGGTTGCCATGATTAACACTTCTGACAACCTGTCGGACAATAATTTCCTGTTTTATAAGTATCTCCTGAAGAAAAGAGGATTTGACGTGATATTCACCGGAGGAATTCTTCCGGCCTCGGAGGTGATCGAGATTCACAAGATAAAGGCGTTTGATTACCTTGTTGCAAACTCAGGTTCCTTCGACTTCTCAAGGAAGAAGATAAGCTATTTCAGCAGCATCGGAAAATCTCTTCTGATAAGGAAAATCATACTTACTGATTTCCCCGAGTCAAATGAAAAGAGAATTCCCGAGAATATTCTTATCACAAGAAATCCTGAAGAATTCAGACAGATTGTCACAACACTGAAATTTTAAGCCGGGCTGGCGGGCCACTGACGGGTGATTTCTGTTACTGCTGCCTGTTATCAGTACCTGACCCTTCTGATAAAAGTCCTATGAAATAATCTGTTTCCCTGTCAAGACTGACTGAGGGGAACCTGCTTTTTATCTGCGCGATCCTGGCCAGCATGCCTTCGGCAAAATTCCTTATCTCATTTCTGTCACCGGTAAGGATCCGGTGAGAAACTGCCTTTGAAATTCCTTGCACTTCATGCCATAAAGATCCGGAGGAATCATCAAAATAACACCGGGTGAATGCTTCCCAGATATAATCCACTGCAGTATCAGACAGGTGAAGCATATCGGCACCATAGAACCGGTAATCGCGCAGATCGTCCATAACCAGCTCATAAGCAGGAAAATATCCCGGCGCGGAGGAATGACCGAGAAGCCTCTCGACAGCAAGAAAGAGTACCGACTTGCTGACCTGGTTGCCATGAGCCCCATCTTTCCAGTGACGTACCGGACTGATGGTGAAAACAACCTTCAGGTCAGGAAACGATGCCTTCAGCCTGTCGAGCAACCCGCTCCACAGGCTTACGATTTCATCCGGAGTCAGCAGTTCATGGCTGAAATATGAAGCGGGTATCTTATGGCAGTTCGACACAATTCTTCCTGTCTCCTTCCATCTGAAGACCCTGGCTGTGCCGAAGGTGATAAAAAGGAACCTGGCATCTGAAATGAAAAGCCGCGCTTCCTCCTCCCTCCTTCTGATCCTTTCAAGAACTTTCTGAGGATCATCCGATGAAAAATCGGTGTAATAATCGAAACTGACCCACCTGCTTCCATGCCTGTACAGGCTGTCAGGGTCATGCTTCGGCGGGGAGATAATTGCATTAATTGTATTGTAAACTGAAACCGGATTGTAAATCGTTCCTGCGGGATTTATCATCACGGGCATGTTTCCGGCCTGCATACGGCTGCCAACCGCCGCGGCAAAGCACGATCCGATAAACATCACCGGTGTCCGGTAACTTATCCTGCTGTCCGACGGATCGATTTTGAATGTTGTCCTTAGTTCCATCAGCTGCGAATGTATTGTCAGGAAAGCTTATCATCCACCCAGTTTCTGATAGTGTCGAACACCTCGTGCCTGCAGTAATCATTGTGAAGCTCATGGTAAGCCCCCTCCCAGAGCCTGAGCTCCGCAAGGGGAGTTTTTTCCGCAAACTCGCGGCTTCCTTCATGAGAACAGATCTGATCTCCTGTCCCGTGCATCAGCAGCAGGATTTTTTTAAGATTTGATGCATTTTTCAATGCACTGGCTGCCGCCGACATGGCTGAATGAAACAGGGAGACCGAGATCAATCCATGTACCCCGGGATCTTTCCTGTACTGCTCCACAACAGCAGTGTCGCGGGATATGTGATCAACCACCAGTCCCGATGACTGAACAAGCGACGGCACAATACTCTTCATGACAGTGGCCATTTTTACTTTCATCCTGCCGGGTTCGAATGAAAGCCTGAGCCAGGGGGAAGTTACAATAGCCCCCCTGACAGCCGGGTCCTTCCTTATCAGATAGTCAAGTACAATGCCTCCTCCAAGACTATGCCCGTAAAGAAACAGCGGAATGCCGGGGAATGTTTTCCTGCACTCACTCAGAAGTATGTCTATCATCTCATCGGTAATTGCATAACTCCTGATATGGCCCTTCTTTCCATCCGAAATACCGTGCCCGGGAAGGTCGACACCGGCCATTCCGATCCCGGCCTCAGAAAAAAGACCGGCCCAGCCTTCATACCTCCGGATGTGCTCACCCAAACCGTGAACAAGTAATATCATGGCGCGAAGCTTCTCGCCCGGACTCATGATAAAGCCTCTCAGGACATATCCGTTGCTGAGTTTTATATTGAAATCCATACCTGCTTTTTTTGTTAAATGTACGAAAGTTGACAAGATGTTGCATTGTAAGTCATTGTTAAACCACCAACAATTAAGGAATGTTCAGCAGAAACGGATAAGAAGGGGGCGTAAAGGCGTAAAGGCGTAAAGGCGTTAAGGCGTTAAGGCGTTAAGGCGTTAAGGCGTGAAAGCGGGAGGGAAGGAAGATAGTAACAGACTGAGGTGCAATAACAAAGAGAACCCCCTTTAGGGGGCAGGGGGTGGGCCTATCAGGTGAGAAAGTGAAATAGTCTGATGTACAGGATTCAAAACCATTCTCCCCTACTCCTTTTTACGCAATTAATTATTTTTTATTTATACATAATTTGGAATGACAACGTAACCTAAATCCTTAACATCTGCTTATCTGTGCTTTATGAAATCTTCTTATTTAGAATAGAACCAATATTAATTAATTTATGGATATTAAGATTTGTTTATCTTTTTTTCTTTGTGTAGTTTTGCCTTTACAATCAAAAAATAAGAACCATGACAGCACAGGAATTCAACAGCAGCCTTATAGATATGAAAAGCAACCTTCAGAGGTTTGCCATGAGTCTCACATCAGACAGGGATACTGCCCTGGATCTTGTACAGGATACGTATCTGAAGGCAATAACATACAAGGAGAAATTCGTCGATTATACAAATCTCAAAGCCTGGGTTTTCACAATTATGAAAAACACTTTCATCAACAACTACAGGCGTAATGTGAAAGAAAACACCATAATCGACGGTACTCAGGATCTTTACTTTCTTAACATGCCCCACGACAAGGGCTTCATATCTCCTGAATCAAATTATGCCCAGGGTGAGATCGAAAAAGCGATTGAATCACTCAGCGACGAGTTCAGGATTCCTTTCAAAATGCATATCGAGGGTTTTAAATATCACGAGATAGCAGACAAGCTCGGTCTTAAGATAGGAACTGTTAAAAGCAGAATATTTTTTACAAGACAGAAGCTGATGCAGATTCTAAGCGATTACGGCAGATAGAATAAAGTCATTTTTGAGGTTTAGGTTTAGTCAGAACAAAGTTAGGATTTTAGGTTAGGGTTAGGTAAAAACGGC
>JBAQCK010000065.1:0-115659 GCA_049294075.1 Bacteroidales bacterium
GATTCTAAACGGAAGGTACGGTCCTTATATCACTAAGGATAAGAAGAATTACAGGATCCCGAAGGGAACGGATGCCGAAAAGCTGACCCGTGAGGATTGTACTGCTATAATTGAAAAAGCTGAAAAAACCAGGAAAAGCTCCGATTGATTATGATCAACCTGAAAGATTATTTTGATCCTGTAAGCATTGAAAGGCATGGCCTGGAGAACCTCGCGGGAAATGCCGGTTTTCCTCACAATACGGTTATTCACACCGAGAATGCTGCAATAAGTGATTTCAGCAATTTCAAGGTAGTCCTGATCGGCGTGCCCGAAGGGCGCAACTCTCCTGATCCCGGCTCAACAGCTGCTCCCGATGCCATCAGGCAGCAGCTTTACAGTCTTGCCAGGATTCCCGGCAAGACCAAAATGGCCGATCTGGGAAACATGAAGCAGGGAATGTCGTTCGCCGATACAATTGCAGGTCTCACTGACGTGCTTACAGCGCTTATAAGAGAGAACATCTTTCCGGTAATAATAGGAGGCAGCAGTGCGCTTGTGACCGCCATCGACAGATCGTTCACGCTTCTTAACAACAGGTACACTCTCCTTTCAGTGGATGCCCGGATTGATTACAGCAACAATCCCGATTCTTTCGATTCGATGAATTACCTTAATAAGATCACGGGAAACAGCAAAAGCGCCTTCAGACACTATATTAATATAGGTTATCAGACCTACCTCAACGATCAGCAGGTGCTCAACAGGTTTTCAAGGCGTCATTCGGAGATGGTGAGGATAGGAGATGTAAGGCAGGCTGTTTATCTCATGGAACCACTTTTCAGGGATTCGGATGCCGCGGTATTTGATATTTCGGCGGTAAGGCAGTCGGATGCACCCGGAACTGCCATGCCCTCACCCAACGGATTCTATGCTGAGGAGATATGCCTTCTGGCCAGATATGCAGGGATATCAGACAATCTTAAGGTGTTCGGGCTTTTTGATGTAAATCCGGGGCTCGACAACAGGAACCAGACCACCGGTCTGGCAGCCCAGATCCTCTGGTTTTTTCTTGAGGGCTTTTCCCAGAAGCAGTATGAGACTCCGCTGCTGAGCAACAGCAACACGGGCAGGTTCATCAGGTATCATGTCAGGCTGACCGACCTTGAGGATGACCTTATCTTTGTAAAAAGCAACCTGACAGAGCGGTGGTGGATCGAATTAAAGGATGAAAACAATCAGAATACCTATATTTCCTGCTCTCACGACGACTACCTGAAAGCCAACAGGAACGAGGTTCCCGACAAATGGGTCCTGGCTTCGGGCAGATTAAAAACCTGATCCCTCAAATAATTTCAGTTCTTTCACGTTTTCAGGAAGATTTGGAATATTCTTTGTGGATAATAGATCAGGAATGTATAAAAGTTTTGACCTCTCCCTGGCGGGTTTGTATACTTTTATTTTTTTTGTGTTACTTTATAAGTTCAACTAATGAGCTTAACCCACTTATCATATTAAAAAAGTGAAAAAGTCAGCCGCATTATTCCTGTTCTTCCTGCTTGCAGTTGCCCCGGCCTACACACAGCAGGATCCAATAACCAGCAACTACATGTTCAACACCCTGACCTTTAATCCGGGTTATGCCGGAACCTCGGGGATGATATGTGCAACAGCACTCAATCGCCAGCAATGGGTAGGGTTCGAAGGTGCACCTTCAACCACTGTATTCAATATAAGTGCGCCTGTTGCGCCTTTCGGGATAAGCAGCGGCGTCGGGCTGATGGTTCAGAATGATATGCTTGGTTTCGACAAGGACATAAATATTGCTCTTTCGTATTCGTACATCGCTGATGTTGGAATGGGCAAGCTTGGCATTGGGATCAATGCCGGCATGTTCAACATGACTCTCGATCCGGAATGGTCAATACCGTCGGGCGATGTTTTCACTCCTCCGTCGGGCGATCCGCTAATCCCCGAGGGAAAGGAGAGTTCAGTGAACTTCGATGCGGGGCTGGGTGTTTACTATACCACTGATAAATATTATGCAGGAATATCGGTGACACATATCAACCAGCCAAAGGTGAAATTCACCAAGGGAGTATCATACATAAGCAGGCATTACTATGCAACGGCAGGCTATATACTTCAGCTTCCCAATCCGTCGCTCGAGCTGTTGCCGTCATTCTTTGCCATCAGCGACGGAAAAGCAATACAATTTTCTGCAACTTCTCTGGTAAGATACAATAAAAAGGCATGGGGGGGCGTTTCTTACAGACCAGGTGACGCACTGGTGGGAATTGTTGGGATTGAATTGTTTAATGGTATCAGAGTCGGATACGCTTACGACTTCCCGGTCTCGGATATCAGAAAAAACACCCACGGGTCGCACGAATTCATGGTGAATTATTGTTTCAGTCTCAGTATGGGCAAGAGCCCGATGAGATACAAAAGCATAAGGTTCTTATAAGATTTTAAAAAAAGTTACTTGCAATACAAAATTCTTTAGAATTATGAAAAAGGTAATCCTTCCAGCTCTGATAATTATGATATTGTTAGGCGGATGTAAGTCATCGGACAACGGAGAACTGACGGGAGTCCCGGGCAGAAAGAACTTCTTCGAGCCGGAACCTTTCGAAATGGCTTTCATTCCCGCGGGTAGTTTTACAATGGGTCCGAGCGATCAGGATGCGGTCTTCGCGATGAACAGCATCTCAAAAACAGTCACTGTTGAAGCATTCTGGATGGACCAGACGGAAATAACAAATAACAAGTATCGTCAGTTTGTTTATTATGTCAGGGATTCGATTCTCAGGACCAAGCTGGGAGAAGCTCAGGTTCCCGACCGCGAATATTTTGTAGTCGATGACGACGGTAATCCGGTGGACCCGCCTGTAATCAACTGGGCTGAAAAGATCGATCCCAGGGAAGAGACCACTGCAGCTGTGCTCGAAGAGATGTTTTATCCTCCCGAGGAAAGGTTCAACGGCAAGAAGCAGATTGATGTCAGAAAGCTTAACTACACCTATTTCTGGGTTGATTATCAGCAGGCTGCAAAAGCCAAGTACGTCAACGACTATGCAAACAACACATGGAAATATGTCGGACAGGTGATTGACCGCAATGGTAATATGACAGACGTCAGGAACCGTTCCTCATTCATCAGGCATGATACCATTAATATATATCCCGACACTCTGTGCTGGATCAGGGATTTCACCTATTCGTTCAATGATCCGCAGGCAGATCTCTACTTCTGGCATCCGTCGTTTGACGATTATCCGGTGGTAGGCGTATCCTGGTCACAGGCAAAAGCCTTCAGCAGGTGGAGGACGGATTATATGAACACGGCTCTCAGAAAGAACGGCATTGCCGACGTACAGGCATACCGTCTGCCGCTTGAAACCGAATGGGAATATGCTGCCAGGGGCGGCCTCGATCTCTCGATGTACCCATGGGGCGGACCTTACACCAGGAATTACGAGGGTTGTTTCCTCGCCAACTTTAAACCCCTGCGCGGTAACTATATTGACGACGGAACAGTCTATACCGCAAAGGCAGGATCGTATGAACCCAATGAATACGGGCTGTTCGATATGTCGGGAAACGTTGCAGAATGGACGCTTGGCGCCTATCATCCCTCGGCATATATTTTCGAGCACGACCTGAACCCCAACTATGAGTACAACGCGCGTCCGCAGGATCCGCCTGTACTCAAGCGTAAAGTAATAAGGGGCGGCTCATGGAAGGATATCGCCTATTTCCTCCAGACCAGCTCAAGGGATTACGAATATCAGGATTCAACCAAGTCCTACATCGGATTCCGTAATGTAAGATCATACATAGGTGTAAATCAGTAGAATTAAAATAACCTTTAAATAACCAGTTAAATGAGCCTAGCAGAAATAGTTCAGTCGAGCGGATACAAGAACTTCATGGCCAAGCTGTATGGTATTGGCGCATCAGTTGTAATCGTTGGTGCATTGTTTAAAATACAGCACTGGAATTATGCAGGATTAATGCTGACTGCCGGTCTGTTCACAGAAGCAATAATCTTCTTCTTTTCAGCGTTCGAGCCCCTTCATGAGGAGGTTGACTGGACGCTTGTATATCCTGAGCTTGCCGGCATCAAGGCCGATGAACCCACAGCAAGGGGCGTATCAGGAGGAGGATATGTCGGAGCCATCGGCGGAGGAATCGGCGGAGGAATCGGCGGAGCTATCGGAGGCAGCGGCGGTGGTGGCGCCGGAAGCGGTTCTTACGCTCTGTCCAAATTTGACCAGATGCTCGAAAGCGCTGACATCACGCCTGATTTGTTCCAGAAACTGGGCGTTGGCATGAAGAAATTCAGCGAAGCCACCTCCAATATAAATGTAATGGGTGACATTTCAGCCGCATCATCGAAATACATGAACACGATACACGCGGCTGATTCAGCCCTGGGAAAACTGGCCGACTCATACCAGACGACCGCCAGGATAATCACCGACTCAAATTCGAATTACGGTAAGCTTGCCGAATCGTATTCGATGATAGAATCGGGCGGCAAATCATACCAGCAGCAGCTTGAATCGCTGAACAAAAACCTCTCGGCACTGAATGCCGTTTATGAATTGCAGCGTAAGGGAGTGGATGAACATATCAGGGAAAGCGATAACCTTCAGAAAGGTATCCAGACCCTTATGAAAGACCTTTCAGAATCGGCCGGCGATGCCAAAAAGTATCGTGACCATATGACCAGACTTAACGAAAACCTCGCGGCACTGAACAATGTCTATGGCAATATGCTTGCTGCCATGAATGTTAAATAACGTGACATTTTAATTCAAAACTAAACAATCTTAGAAAATGGCTCACGAGAGGCTATCACCACGGCAAAAGATGATCGGTATGATGTACCTGATTCTTACCGCCATGCTTGCACTTAACGTGTCGAAGGATGCCGTGGAAGCATTTAAGAAAGTTGATAAGAGTCTGACCACTACGCTCAGCAATTACGCTATAAAGAACAACCGTATTTATGATGATTTCAACAAGGCAGCAAACGAAAATCCCACGAAAGCAGGGAAATACCGTGATACTGCCATGGAGGTCAAAAGCCGCGCAGAAGAAATATTCAACTTTATCCAGGATCTCAAGATCGAAATAATTCTAACGGCAGAAGGTCCGGAAACGCCAGCTGTTGCCGGAAATGTGATCAACATCGACGAGGTTAAGAAGATAGATGAAAACAACGTTCCGTCGCAGATACTTATCGGTGCAAACGAAAACGGCAAGGCATCGGCTCTGAAAGCTCTTATGAACGATTACAGGGAATTCCTGATATCCACACTCGACGGTAAAAATCCATCGGCTGAAGATGCTCTCCGTGTCAGTCTGAATACTGACGACGGCCATGATCCCGATGGTCAGCCCAACAAGTGGGAAAACCTGACTTTCCAGACTTTGCCTCTGATTGCTGTTCAGACTGTGCTGTCGAAAATGCAGGTCGATGTAAGGAACGCTGAAACCGAAGTACTGAACCACCTTTATTCACAGATAGATGCAGGTGAATTCAGGGTCAACAAGATCGTTCCGACGGTTGTACCTGTTGCAAACTATGTAACTCAGGGCGGTGATTATGAGGCAAGGGTATTCATATCAGCCATTGACTCGACCCAGACTCCTGTTATAACAGTCAACGGGGCCACTCTTCCTGTGGATGAAGCCGGAAGAGGAATTTACAGGGTTCGCGCCAGTACAACCGGACCCAAGAGCTGGGGAGGGGTTATTTCGGTTAAGAATCCTTCGGGAACCACAATCGATTATCCCTTCAGTTCATCATACAATGTAGGAGTGCCGAATGTTGTGGTCTCCCCTACCGCCATGAACGTGATGTACAGGGGTATACTCAATCCCATTGATGTTTCGGTCCCGGGTGTCGACCCGAGCAAGATAAGAATCAAGGTGGTGAACGGGACTGTCACCACTCAGAAAGTAAAAAATTCCAGGGGTGAAAACTTCAGGGGCAACTGGGCGGTAAACCCGACTACAGTAGGCCAGAATGTCCAGGTTGTCGTTTCTGTAACCGATGAAACAGGCAAGGGAAATACCTTTGCTCCCATTGAATTCAGGGTGAAGGCCATCCCGGCTCCTGTTGCCGTTTTCGGCGGGAAAAGCACAGGTACAATAGCAAAGAACACAGCATCAGCCCAGACAGGGGTTTATGCATCGCTTCCCGACTTTGAGTTTGACCTTGTTTACAAGATCAATTCCTTTACCGTTCTTTATACCGACAGCCGGGGTGACTTTGAGGAAAAGAGCACCACAGGCTCCCTTACACCAGCACAGAAGGATCTGATCAACAGGCTCGCGCGTGGCAAAAACCTTTTCATAAAGGACATTAAATGCCTGGCGCCTGATGGAAGAACACTGGATCTGAGCCCGATAATATTGAAAATAGATTAAGTAACAAATCCAAATACAATGAATAAGAAAGTCTTTTTTGGAATTGCCGCACTGGCGATCGGCACAATGGCCAACGCGCAGTCATTCGGCGATATTTACCAGAAATCCATAACAGATAACAAGAAGATAAACTATCCATTCCTCCGGGAAGCTGATGTGATATGGTCACAAAAGATATGGCGCCTCATCGACCTCAGGGAAAAGATGAATCAGCCTCTTTATTATCCTGTCAAAGCCACGCAGGACGGCAGGAAAAGCCTTATCAACATCATCCTTGAAGAGATCCGTGCAGGACGGTTGGAGGCCTTCTCGGCCATGGATTCAAACCTTCCCACAACCTACGACGATATTGAAATTAACATGGGCGCCACAACCAAAACCCAGTCAATCCAGATAAATGCCGAAGGCCAGACAAGGGATACCACTATCACCGAACAGTCAAAGCCTGAGGAAGTCAAGCAGTTGCTGGTATATGAGGAATGGTATTTCGACAAGAAATTATCGAAGCTCGATGTCAGGATCATAGGAATGATGCCCTACTGGATGGGCTACGACAATGATGCCGGCCGCGCCCTCAGAAAACCCCTTTTCTGGATCAGGTACGATGATGTCAGGGATGCCCTCGCTAAAAATGAAGTATTCCTTGCAAACAACGATGCACAGAGGATCTCCTTCGACGACCTGTTCATGCAGAGAAGATTCGGAAGCGTGATCTTCGGAGAATCAAACGTGTTCGACGACAGGCAGATCAATGAATATACTGTGGGAAAGGCAACGCTATATGAAGCTGAAAGGATCAAGAATAATTTGTTCAATTTTGAACACGACCTGTGGGAATATTAATCCATACGCCCCAAAAAAAGGGCTGCCGCGGCAGCCCTTTTTTTATTCCATAATGTCACCGGCTACTGAAACTTGTCACCTGTGGCTTTCTTAACATCCTCAAGAAAATGCCTGATGTTCTGTTCTTCATCTTTTTTGACTATCAGAAGAACATCATCAGCATCAACAACTATATAATCCTTCAGACCCTGAACAACAGCTATCCTTCCGGGAGTGATGCTGAAGATATTTCCCTCGCTGTCGTTTGAAAAGACTTCGCCGTTGACTTTCGCGTTACCCTGCCTGTCCCTGGCAGAATGCTCATATAGGGAACTCCAGGTTCCGAGATCCGACCAGCCGATATCGGTGCACATCACATACACATTTTCGGCTTTTTCCATAATTCCGTAGTCAATTGAGATATTTCGGCAGACAGTATAGGTCTTGCTTATGAATTTTGCCTCCTTTTCGGTTCCCAGAAGATCCTTCCCCTCCTCGAAGGAGGAATACATATCCGGAAGGTACTTTTCAAAGGCATTCATAATCGATTTGATGTTCCAGATGAAAATCCCCGAGTTCCAGTAAAAATCGCCGCTCTCCAGGAAGACCCTGGCAAGCTCCAGATTGGGTTTCTCGGTGAATGTCTTTACTTTATGCAGGTTTGAGATGCCGGTTGAAGCTTTCTTCCTGTCAGCCTGGATGTATCCGTATCCCGTCTCCGGCCGGTCGGGTTTGATCCCGAGAGTCAGCAGTGCGTCGTTTTTGGCAGCAAAATCAAAGCTAAGCTTTATTACCTCAGTGAACCTGTCCTCCTTTATTATGAGATGATCGGCAGGGGTTACGGTTATCACCGCATCAGGATTCTCCTTAAGAATACGGAAGGTTCCGTAGGCCAGGCAGGGAGCAGTGTTACGCCTGAAGGGCTCGGCCAGAATGTTCGACCTGTCAATGGGGAGCTGTTCTGCAACAAGATCCTTATGTTCCGCGCTTGTGACTATGTAAATGTTCTCCTTTCTGCAGACGCTGAGGAACCTTCTGAAAGTCTGTTGCAATAATGTCTCGCCCGTACCGAGAATATCAAGAAACTGCTTGGGCCGTTCCTGACGGCTGAGTGGCCAGAAACGGCTTCCCACACCACCCGCCATGATGATTACATACCTGTTGTCCATCAGAAATATTGCTTTTGAGATAAAATTAAGCAAATATACTATTTATTGTTTATTCCCTTTTGGAATCAGATTAGACTTAATCACATAAATATTTGTAAATTTATCGGTCATTATAAAGAGATCATGATCATCAGGTTCCTGGAGCAGGTTGGAGAATATTTCATTCTTCTCAAGAAAGTTTTTTCGCGTCCCGAAAAACCATATGTCTATTACAGGCAGACGATGCATGAAATGGTATTTCTGGGAGTCAGTTCGGTTGGAATAATATCGATAATATCATTTTTCATGGGTGCGGTGATTACTCTTCAAACCGCTTATAACACCGAGAATCCCATATATCCCACTTACCTTATCGGGTTAGGCTGCCGCGATTCCATTCTTCTGGAGTTCTCATCGACCATAGCCGGACTGATCCTTGCAGGAAAGGTCGGATCGAGCATCGCTTCAGAGATAGGGACCATGAGGGTTACAGAGCAGATCGACGCGCTTGAGACCATGGGAGTCAATTCAGCATCTTACCTTATCCTTCCCAAGATAATCGCCACGCTTCTGTTCAACCCTGTCCTCACGCTTATCAGCATTTCAGTCGGTATCGCAGGCGGTTGGATAGCCGGCACCTCGGCCGGAGTTATTACATCGGAGGATTATATCTACGGCATCCAGTATGCCTTTATCCCCTACTATGTAACCTACGCCATTATCAAGACACTCGTTTTTGCATTTATCATCGCGACGGTATCGGCCTTTCACGGATACCGGATCGAAGGAGGGTCGCTCGAAGTAGGCCAGGCAAGTACCAAAGCAGTGGTCCACAGCAGTATCCTGATCCTGCTCTTCAATGTTATCCTAACCCAACTCCTTCTGTCATGATAAGGGTGGAAAAGCTGAACAAGGCTTTCAACGGCAAGCCGGTCCTCGAGGATATTTCAGTCACCTTCGACGCAGGCAAGACCAACCTCATTATAGGAAGGAGCGGCTCAGGCAAGACTGTCCTGCTCAAGTCAATCGTCGGTCTTCATGAAATCGACAGCGGCGAGATCTGGTACGATGAAAAGCTGTTCAGCAAGCTTGAGTTCCACGAGAAAAAGGAGATCAGGAAGGAGATAGGCATGCTTTTTCAGGGAAGCGCGTTGTTTGATTCCCGGACAGTGGAAGAAAACGTGAGGTTTCCCCTCGACATGTTCACCGACCAGAGCCCTGAGGAAAAGACCGAAAGAGTAAATTTCTGTCTCGACAGGGTGAATATTAAGAATGTAAACAACCTGTTTCCCTCCGAAATATCGGGAGGAATGAAGAAGAGAGTGGCAATTGCAAGGGCAATAGCCCTTAATCCCAAATACCTGTTTTGCGACGAGCCGAATTCAGGCCTCGACCCCCTTACGGCAATCCTGATAGACGAACTTATTAAGGAGATTACTGATGAATACTCCATGACTACCATCGTAAACACTCACGATATGAATTCTGTGATGAAGATAGGTGAAAAGATTATATTCCTTAGCGACGGTATCAAATGCTGGGAAGGCAGCAACAAGGAGATACTCGATTCCGACTGCAACTCCCTGAATGATTTTGTGTTTGCAAACGCGCTGGCAAAACAGCTGAAAAAATCGTCAAAATAAAGGCTCAATCAACCTCCTCGTAATCAACATACTCGCCGATTTCTTTTGAAACTCCGGACGATTTCGGATTGTCTTTCCTGTCCGGTTTTTGATCCTGGTCCGGTTCATTCAGGCCCTGGAAAAATTTTACGATTGGTCTTAAAAGAAGATAGATTATAATGCTGATTAGTACAAAGCGGATTAAAATTGTCATTTCGTTTTGAAGTTATTCGGTTTAAGCTTTTCAATAATTGTCGTTCCGCCTGTTCCCGAACACGAGGTTCATTCCCAGGCGTGCATGCAGAGTGTTCCGGCCGGCAGATCGAGTCCGAATCCCGCGTTCCGGGTATTTGTCAGGAATCTCATTATCTCCCGGTCGTCATTGAAACGTTCATCATCAATATCCATATCTTCAATACGGCCCCGGTCATCGGTGACAACATTCACAGGTCCGCTTATGTTGAGAGCCATGTTGGCTTCAAGTGAATTTGTATAATCTTCGTTCACAATCAGATTCAGTCCGTAATTCCTTAATGTGGCGGAAGCCATCCCGAAGAGCACCCTGGCTTTTGCCCCGAACCTCAGTCGCGGAGTTATATTCTTCGAAGCGCCTATTCCTGTTTCGCGGTAATACATGGCATTCATCCTGGTTTCACTCAGGTCGAATGTTTGTCCGGCCAGATTCTGGTTGCCCTCGAATACCAGTCTGAAAAAATCGCGTGGAAGGACCATTCCTCCGCTGACATGATCATTAATATCGAGAAACACGTAAAGATCATTGTCGATCTGCTGTGAAAAGCCGAGCCCCAGCAGCTGCACCATACCGCCCGGTTTAAAGTAATTCTTTCCCTTCAGCCCGTTCATGAATCCCCCGGTGTCAAAATCGCTGTTCAGGAAGGGAATGGTTGCTTCATTGATTTCCGTGCCTTCGGGAAGAAAATCCGAAAAGTTGAATATGTTGTTCTTTACCGTGACATCCACGCCCGTTATACCGGGAAGACCTACATATATACGGTTTGAAGGCCTGAAGGCCGGATTCACCAGATGGTTCTGGGGAAGATCCATGAAATAAAGCACCTGGCTGTTCTGGGCAGCGATATCCGCTGCAATCAGTGTAAAAATGACACTTAAAATCACTCTTGTTTTCATCATCTGCACTTATTTGACCGAACTATCGATCCTATAGTTGTAAAGGAACCTGTCTGATCCTCCCACTATAAGATTCCAACCCGGAGCAGAGGACAGTTTTCCGATTGAGAACATCGATGCTCCTCTTAGCGGGAATCCGTTCATCACCGTTCCCTTGCTGTCTATAAGCCAAATCAGGTTACGGCCGGCATCAAAAACCCCGATCTTCCTGTCTGAAGAGGAGAATGTGAAACTGATCGGGCCTGCAAGAGCAGGAGAATCGAAATCCTTCGAAAACATCTCTTTCTGGTTGTGGTCGTAAAGATACAGCTTGCTGCTGTCAATGAAAACATATTCACCAAAACCATCGCCATCCACATCAAAAAAATCGAATGAATGGTTAAAACTGAACTTCCTGAAGCTGATTTTTTTAACTTCCCCGTTGAATGAAACGGTCTGGACCGTTCCGTCAGGGGCAGTGCAAACCAGTGAGGAACCCGATCCGGGCGAGATTCTCAGGGCCGATCCCGGGGCTTTGATGACCGCATCATCGGGAGTAAGCCTTATCTTTCCGTTACGGTCGAGGAAATAGATGGAGGATTCATCAACCACCACTATAAAGTCCTTGCCCGAAACCTTGAAGAAGCCGGCCTCTGATGTCACCGTTCCTGCCGTTCTGAACGGTTCCCATCCCTTCACCACACTTCCCGACTTATCGTAGGAATAGACATACTTATCCTCGCCTGCTATAACCAGCCTGTACGTCCCGTTGTTCTCGTAGTCAAACAGGGCAAGCGGGCTTGTTGCCGGCGATCGCAGCCTCACCGGGTATCGGCCGACATAATTTCCGTTACGGTCGATGAGGTGAAGGTTGTTCTTTCCGGCAAAGAGCAGCTGATACTTGCCGTTCCTGTAATAGTCGATCATGTAAACGTTGCCCATTATTCTTTCCCGGAGCGGAAGTTTCCACAGCACCCGTCCTGCGGTGTTTATCAGATAGGCGTTGTTTCCCGAGTCCTGGATAAAAATCTCTTTCACTCCGGTGTTATGGTTGGTGAAGAAGAAGGGTTTAATTGCTGCAGTCGTATCAAGAAGCGTCTCCCATTCAGTTGTCGACTCTTCCATTACAAGCTCTTTATAACTAATTGTCAGATTATTATAGACCATACCGTTAACGGATGCAAGCTGGTAGCCGACCGATTGCACCTTATCGAGAATACTTTTATTGGCCCTGAGTCCTTCCGCCAGTTCACTGCCGAAGAAGCCTGAAAAATAGTCGAGGCTTTTTGATGGCACGCAATAGAACATGTAACCTGCCCTTGAGGGGATTCCCTTTTCAAATTCCATGTAAAGCAAATCGTTTGCCAGTGTCTTGTTAAGCATGTTGTCGTAGAGCAGGCGGGATATTGCGGCATATGAATTTCCGGTAATCATGTAATTATCGTAAAAGGCGAAGCATGAGTCGTCGAATCCGGGTGCGAAACCGGGTTCCAGTTCCAGCAACAGTCCCGGTTTCCCGGTAAGATATACCGGCACATTTGTCTGATCATCAGGCCTGAAATATGCTTTCTCCGATTTGCCTCCCGCTATTTCGAGGAAGATATTTTCACACTGCACCCGGTTTTTAAGTTTGTAGATTACCAGCGTGTTCCGGTTTACCGGGTTATTTCTGATGTCAATCCAGGCTTTTGTGATCTCGTCACCCAGGAAGGGACGCAGCCTGCGCGCAAGGGTCGCGGCCTGACCTTCTGTTGCTCCCCCGGCAGCTGCCGTACCGTCACGGGGAGTCAGTACCATTGTTTCATACATCGAAGTTGCAGAAGGAAGTATCCTGTAAGTCTGGAAGGTAACCGGTTCAACCGACCTGAAGCGGGAAAGCCGGTCAGAGTCATCGCTGCCCTCGATGTAACCGCTTATGGTAAGGCCGTCTTCCTTTATGAAGATATCACCGCCGGCGCTGCCTCCCAGCTTTGAGATTCTTGCTGCAAGAGATGATTTTTCTTCCGGAAAGATCCTTTCAACAGTCTTCATTAGATTCCCCGGCACAATAAAGATTTTGTCTTCATTTTCCCCCGACGAAACGAGGATCTTTGAAAATCCGGGTGCATTTCTTATATCCGTTCCTGCAGTATTTTGAGACAACGCTCTTGTGACAAGCTGACGCGATGAGGTACAGACAAGAAGTCCGGAGTTCAGGGTCACAAACAGGGTGTCGGTCCGGCCGTCAATGTTGAAAGGCAGCAGGGTCAGTCTTTTTCCTGCATTCTTTTCCCCGGTGATCTGGCCGATGCCGGCTTCTTCAATAGCTTCTCTGAGGTGCCTGTAACCTGTCTCGGCAGGGATCACCTTTGACAGAAAAGGAGTAAGCCGGCCGTCCTCCCCGGAGTGAAACGATATAACTGCCGTTCCTTCCTGGAGAATCTTCCTGAAACCGGGTTTGTTTATCTGGTCGGCAATGGACTTAAGCCTTGAACTGAATCCGGCCAGTTCCTTTACCTTTTCTATTTCTGAGAAAAGGCCTTTTCCTGTGGTCACCGAATTGACAAAATTCCGGAGATCGATGGTCTCAACAGCGATACCTGCATCCTGTCCGATAAGCTTCCATGGATCGGCGGCCATAGTCTTTCTGCTCTGATGCAGGAAATAACCGGCCAGCACTACTGCCCCGACGAGCAGTACAACAAAAGATATGGCAATGCGTCTGGACATCTGAATCAATTTGGCACGCATTTTGAACTAACCTAAGTACACAGGCAATCTCAATATATCCTTGATCCTTCAAGGTCAGCCAGGTCAAAAGCCTGGCTTTCATTTTGTGTTTCAGAAAGGCTTGTAGCCAATAATTTCCCTGACTTCCCTGACCGTGCGTGCCGCACTTTCCCGGGCTTTTTCCCCGCCTTCCCTGACCACTTTGGCAAGATACTCATTATCTGCAAGGATCTCGTTAAGTTTTTCCCGAATCGGCGTCAGAGCAATTATAATATCTTCAGCAAGTTGTTTCTTGAGGTCTCCGTAGCGTATTTCGCAGGAAGCATGCTTTTCGCGGAAATGATCGACAACCTGTTTTTCCGACACGACCTCCAGTATTGTAAACAGGTTCTTTACGGGTTCCGACATTGCCTGTCCCATCTCAGTCGGACCTGTATCGGTGACTGCGCTCATCACCTTTTTTCTTATCGCCTGCGGAGTATCTGACAGATAGATGCCGTTGCCTTCGCTTTTCCCCATTTTCCCGCTTCCGTCGAGCCCGGGGATCTTTATCAGCTCCATGCCGAAATTGTAGGCATCGGGTTCCGGAAAATACTCAACGCCGTAAATGGTGTTGAACCGCCTGGCAAAACGCCTTGTCATCTCGAGATGCTGTTCCTGGTCCTTTCCCACCGGCACCTTGGTTGCCTTGTGGATTATAATATCGGCAGCCATCAGTACCGGGTAAGTGAGCAGACCGGCGTTTATATTGTCGGGATGTTTTCTTATTTTCTCCTTGAATGACGCGGTACGTTCCAGTTCTCCGACATAAGCGTTCATATTGAGGAGGAGGTAGAGTTCCGAGACCTCGGGAACGTCGCTCTGGATGAACAGTGTGGCGGCTTCAGGGTCGATTCCGCAGGCCAGGTATTCAGCCAGCACCTGTTTTATGTTTCCGTGAAGGTCGTCGGGTTTGGGATGAGTTGTAAGAGCATGATAATCGGCTATGAAGAAAAAGCATCTGTTCTCCTTCTGCATTTTTATAAAGTTCCTGATCGCACCGTAATAATTCCCCAGGTGAAGTTCCCCAGTCGATCTGATCCCGCTCACAACTGTTTCCATCATCGCATCAATAAAATTCCCCGCAAAATTAATTCTTTTTCCGAAAATCGTACCTTTGCCTGTTCACAATACAAGAAGGCCATGGAATCAACGAGACAGAAAAAAGTATCCAGGCTCCTGCAGAAGGAGGCGGCCGATCTCTTTTTAAGGAAGGGAAATGAATTTGCACACGGCAAGATGATCTCGGTGACGAAGGTCCGGATAAGCCCCGATCTTTCCTTTGCCCGGATCTATGTAAGCATCTTTCCTTCGGAAGGCCAGGATGGTATTCTGAAGGGTATCCAGGAGCATTCCCCCAAAATCAGGTTCGAGATAGGCCAGAAAGTGGGAAAACAACTCCGCATTGTTCCTGAAATAGCCTTTTTCATCGACGACAGCCTTGATTATATTGACCACATCGACCAGCTTCTGAAATCCTGAGGAAATGCAATACGATCCGGTAAAGAAAACTGTCGGAAGGATATTTTCGGGTCCGGTAGCAATGAGAAAGTTGTTTTACTGTTCACTCGACCTGCTGCTTCTGAGGGCCTGGCATGTGAGAAAGGCTCTTAAGTCGCTTGCACGTCAGTACCCGGGTGAGGCAAACATACTCGATGCCGGCTCGGGTTTCGGCCAGTACACATGGCGGATGAGCAGGATGAACCGGCTATGGAAGATAAAGGCCGTGGATATCGACCCCGAACACATTGAAAGCACAAGGGAATTCTTCAGGATGACCGGACTGGAAGGAAGGGTAAACTGTGAGAAGCTTGACCTTACGGAACTGAAAGAAACGGAAATGTTCGATTTCATACTGTCGGTTGACGTCATGGAACATATTGAAAGGGACGAGCTTGTCTTCAGGAATTTCTTCAGGGCCCTCAGGCCGGGCGGCTCGCTTCTGATATCAACCCCTTCCGACATGGGAGGATCGGATGTTCACGGCGAAGGTGAAACATCATTCATAGAAGAGCATGTAAGGAACGGATACGGGATCGGTGATATCACAAGGAAGCTGGAAGGAGCCGGGTTCAGGAATATCCGGACAGCTTACACCTACGGCAGGCCCGGATCCATATCGTGGCTCCTCTCGATGAAATACCCGATCAGGATGCTCAACCTGTCGAAGCTGTTCATAATTATTCTTCCAGTCTATTACATGTTCACCTTCCCGGTTGCTGTGGTTCTAAACTTTTTTGACCTATTCTTGACTCATAAAACAGGAACCGGCCTGCTGGTTTCGGCAATCAGGTAAAAAGTGAAACTTCCCCTTTACATAGCGAAAAGATATCTCTTTGCGAAGAAGTCGCGGAATGCGATCAATGTAATCTCATCTATATCGGTGGCAGGGGTGACTGTCGGCACAATGGCCCTGATAATTGTGCTTTCGGTTTTCAACGGCCTCGAAACCCTTGTCAGGTCCATCTTCAATACCTTTGATCCTGATCTTAAGATCACGCCTGCGGAAGGGAAAACATTCATCCCCGACTCCTCATCCCTCAACCTGGTCGCCAGTGTAAACGGCGTTGCCTGCTATTCGCTCTGCGTTGAGGAAAATGCCCTGCTCAGATACGGCGACAGGCAGTTTGTGGCCACAATAAAGGGAGTTGACGGCAATTATGCAGAAGTTACAGGCATCGACAGCTCGATGTGGGACGGGGAATTCATTCTCAGGTCGGATCAGGGAAGGTCGTTTGCAGTACCGGGCATCGGAGTGGCCAATTACCTGGGAATGAGAGTCAATTTTGTAACGCCTCTGAATATCTATGTACCGAAACGGACTGGTTCCGTTGATCTCGATCCCGAGAATGCCTTTATAAGGAATTACATTTTCCCTTCGGGCATCTACCAGGTGGAACAGGAATTCGACTCGAAATATGTGTTTGTACCCGTCGACTTTGCGCGTGAGCTTCTCGAATACGAATCGGAGGTGACTTCGATGGAAATCAAGTTTGAAGCAGGTGCACGGGAGGCCGATGTCCAGAGGGATGTAATGAAAATTTTCGGCCAGGGCTACATCGTTCAGAACAAATACGAACAACAGGAGATCTTTTATAAGGTGATGCGGTCGGAACGGATCGCCATCTTCTTTATCCTCACCCTGATACTCATAATTGCATCATTCAGCATTATCGGATCGCTTACCATGCTCATCATTGAAAAGGAAAGGGACATCGGGATACTGAAGAGCCTGGGTGCCGACAATATGCTGATCAGGAAGATATTCATATTTGAGGGATGGCTGATATCCATCATAGGCGCAATAGCAGGAATCATCCTTGGCTTCCTGATATGCTGGATACAGCAGAAATACGGCATCGTAACCCTCCGGAGCGACTCGCTGATCGTAAATGCCTATCCGGTGGAAATGAAGGTCAGGGATTTCATTATCGTTCCGCTCACCGTTCTCCTCATAGGATTCTGGGCAGCATGGTATCCTGTAAGATTCCTCACAAAAAAGTACCTTGCAAATGATTAAATTCGGGCCATGAGTTCTGTCAGACATCATATTATTCCTGCTGTGATTATCATTCTGATGGCTGCAGTCTCATGCTCAGGCCGCAGAAACAAGGCTGAGCGCAAGGACATAATTCCGGTTGATGATCTGACATCCATTCTTGCCGACTCCTATCTTGCCGACGGTCTCCTTGCCATACCGGAGATAAGGTATAAATTCAATGAGGGCGACACCTTGCAGTCGTATATTGATATAATTGAGGACCACGGCTACACGAAGGACGAGATGGACCGGACCATGCGGTACTATTTTATCAGGAAGCCCAAGGAGCTTGTAAAGATCTACGACAAGGCGCTGGGAAAGCTCAGCGAAATGGAGTCTATTGCCGACAAGGATCTTCTTGCATTCAGTTCCAGAAACCTTAATCTGTGGCCCGGCGAGCGCTTCTTCCATCTGCCAGGACCCGACAGCACCGACATTCCCTGGATCGACATCAAAGGAGACTTTTACGGAACAATACATCTGAGTTTCACAATAACAATATATCCCGGCGATCAGACTGCTGATCCCCACGTCGGACTCTATTTCTCCCGGCTCGATTCGGGAGCAGTTGAAAAAAGAGCAGGCTTCACTCCCATCAGGCTTCTGAAGGATGGACGTCCTCACAGCTACAGCCTCACCATGTTGAATCCCTTCCCCGGCACAAGCCGGCTAAGGGGATGGTTTACCGGAGAGGCGCTCGCCCCTGACCTGATTTACCATCAGTGGATAAGCAATGTTGTACTCGCCCGTTCGAGAATAGCACAATGAAACACTTTTCAGCCCAGTATATTTTCACCAACGAAGGTCCGCCGCTGAAACGGGGAATAGTATCCGTCGGAAACGACGGAACCATCGCGGCGGTTGAGGATTCAGCAGGAAATCCACAGGAAAGGGAATCGGCTGAATTCCACAACGGTATTATTATCCCCGGATTTGTCAACTGCCACTGCCACCTGGAACTCTCGCACATGAAGGGGCGCACGGCTCCGGGAAAGGGGCTGGCGGAGTTCCTTAAAAATTTCCGGACCAAACGGGAAAACGGAAATGAAACCATGCTCTTTTCAGCCGCTGAAGCTGACAGGGAGATGTATTCCGGAGGAGTTGTTCTGTGTGCCGATATCTGCAACACAAGGATGACCTTCGACATCAAGAAGAAAAGCAGAATAAAGTATATCAGCCTTCTGGAAGTGTTCGGGCTTCAGACTGAAAAAGCCGGGGGCCGCATGGATGAAATAATGCAGCTGGCTGCCATTGCACACGATTATAATCTCCCGTATTCAATTGTCCCTCATGCCACTTACTCCATATCCCTTACACTGTTCAGGCTTCTTAAGGAGGCAACGGCAAACAACAAAATCACCTCGCTGCATTTCATGGAGACGGAAGCGGAGAAGACATTCCTGAAGTACTACGACGGACCGCTGATGGAATCGTACCGTGACTCGGAACTGCTTCCTGAAAATCAGGAGATAGTAAGCGACCATGCGGAGGCAGTACTGGATGAAGTTACTCCATCAGGTAACCTCATTCTGGTTCATAATACCTTTGTTGACCGTACCACAATAAAGAAAGTCAGGAAGAGGAAAAATCTTTACTGGTGCCTGTGTCCGCGTGCCAATATCTATATAGAAAACCGCGTGCCACCGGTTGATCTGCTCACCGAAGAAGGCTGCAGGATTGTAATCGGTACCGACAGTCTTGCATCAAATGACAGTCTTGACATTCTTTCAGAGCTTAAGGTCCTTCAGGCACATTTTCCGGAAGTCGCGCTGGCGGAATTGGTTCGATGGGCAACCCTCAACGGTGCAGCGGCCCTCAGGCAAACCAACAGTTACGGCAGTATCCGGCGCGGGAAGAAACCAGGGTTGCTGCTGCTGCAGGATGTTGATCTGCAGAATATGAGACTGCTGCCGGAAAGCAGGGTGAGGAGACTGGCGTGAAGGAGGGAAGGCACAGGGCGCAGGGCACAGGGCGCAGGGCGCCGGATTCTTAGAAACATATCGTTTCAGGTAAAATATTTGTTGTGAAACAATAACTGAGATATCGTTTTACGATAATAATTCGTGAATTTATACTAAAGTTTTTTTCCGCGTTGGCCTCAGCAAACGGTAATGAGCACACACACAGTTCGGGGCTTTAGCCCCATCTAGCTTATCATGGGACTAAAGTCCCACTAACATAGAGGGAGGCTTTCTTTACCGTCAGCTGAAGCTGACGGCAAAAAGAAGAATTTGACGGTAACTCTCACTGCTCTTCATAAGTACCATTCGTAGGTATAATCATCTGATTCATACATATTACCGTTGGCTTCAGCTAACGGTAATGAGCACACGCACAGTTCGGGGCTTTAGCCCCATTTAGCTTATCATGGGACTAAAGTCCCGCTAACATAGAGGGAGGCTTTCTCCAGATTTCTGTTATCTTTGCTCCGTTCAGTAACAGGGGAAATGTCCACATTCTTATTCGACAAAATAGTATTCGGGCCCGTGAGGAGCAGAAGGCTCGGGGTATCGCTTGGCATCAACCTTCTTCCGCTTAACCGGAAGGTCTGCAACTTCAACTGCATTTACTGCGAATGCGGCTGGACCCCCGGCGGACCGGCTGAACTTAAGCCTCTGCCCTCAAGGGAAGAAGTTTACAGGGCGCTCGAAAACAAGCTGGCGGAAATGAAGATCAGGGGCCTGGCTCCCGATGTAATAACCTTTGCCGGGAACGGCGAGCCCACGCTTCATCCTGACTTCCCCGGCATAGTTGATGATTCAATTGAAATCCGCAACAGATATTTCCCTGAAGCCAGGATAGCTGTCCTTTCAAACTCCACGAACATAACAGTCCCGGGGATAAGGGAAGCCCTGCTGAGAGTTGATCAGAACATACTTAAGCTCGATTCCGGATTTGACCTCACTGTAAGGGTTCACAACCAGCCGCGTGTCAATGTTAAGGTGAAGGAGCTCATTCAGAATCTTAAGGACTTCAACGGGCAGCTCATCATTCAGACCCTCTTCCTCAGAGGAACACATGACGGCATCACAATCGACAACACCACTCCCGAAGAGATTGAGGCATGGCTGAAGGCGCTGACTCTGATCCGGCCGGCCGAGGTGATGATATATACAATCTCAAGGGACACTCCCGAAGGGGACTCCCTTCACAAGGTACCTGCAGACGATCTTAACAGGATAGCTGAACAGGTCAGGAGGCTGGGAATAAAAACTGTTGTATCTGATTAGGCTTGGATAAAATCAAAAACATACTTATTTGTCCGCTCGAATGGGGACTTGGTCATGCCGGACGCATGATACCTCTTGCAAGGGAACTTCAGAAACGTAATTACAATGTTATAACAGCATGCGGAAAGTCTCATCAGGAGCTGTTCAGACGTGAACTGCCCGGTGCAGGGCACATCCATTTCCCGGGCTTCAGGTCGGGTTATTCGAGGTTCATCCCGCAATGGATCTTTCTTCTTTTCAAAACACCTCTTCTATTTTATCATATTGTTTCAGAACATATAAGGCTGAAACGGATCATCCGGAAGCACAATATCGATTTGATTATCAGCGATAACCGTTTCGGGGCATGGAGCAGGAAGGTAAAAAGCGTATATGTCACCCACCTCCCTGTCATCCCGCTGCCCGACAGACTGCGGTACCTCGAGTGGATAGGTGTGCTGTTTCACAGATTCATTATAAACAGGTATTCATTCTGCCTTATTCCCGACCTGCCGGGAAAGATAAACCTGTCGGGTCGTCTCACTCACGGGATAAAGCTTCCCCGGAACGTCAGGTTCATCGGGATATTATCGAGGTTTTCAGGCATGACGCCTCCGCGAACGAATAATTTCAGTTTCCCTCACAACACCTTAATACTGTCGGGGCCCGAACCGCAGAGAGGCATACTCAGGCGAAAAGTTACGAAGGCCCTGAACCACTGGGATACAACAACAGTGGTGCTGGAGGGGAAGCCCGGACCTGAAACCAGGGCAGCAGAAAATGGAAAGGTAATCTCATACAATCACCTGGCAACCGAAGAAATGAGGGATGTTCTGGTCTCGAGCAGCAGCATCATCACCCGCTCAGGCTACACTTCGGTTATGGAGCTCATAAGCCTCGGGTGCAGTGCAATGCTCATCCCCACTCCGGGCCAGACTGAGCAGGAGTACCTTGCCAGGCATCTTGCAGCAAAGGGATGGTTCCTCACAATCGATCAGAGACAGATCGATAAAATGATAACCCTTCCTCATCCTGAGCCGGCATGGCCTGACCTGATAATTGAAGAGAGCAGGGATCTGCTTGAAAAAGCTCTTGATGAGATCCTAAATCAGTAAAATAAACAGAATTATAATCAGGAAACCTGTCAGGTAGCCGGTCCAGACCTGTAACGGATCGTGGGAATTCAGTTTAAGCCTTGCAGAGAGGATGAAACCGCTTGCCGCGAGCACCGCGAGAAGGTACCAGGGAATGGGCGTGTACATCTTTACCCACAGGGAGAAAACCGTTGCAGTGAGAGCTCCTGCCCCGGCAGCATGTATCGAGATTTTCCACCAGAAGTTGATCATCGACAACACGATCGACAGAACCGCCGTGGCAAAGATGAATGATTTGAGAAAGAACGGGATCTGATACCTGAGAACTATGAATGAGGTGGTGAAATACAGCATTGAGGCTGTCAGCATCGGTGTAATGCGTTCCCGCCTGTCGTCGAGGTGGTATGAACTGATGAAGTTCCTCTTCCTTAAAAAAGGAAGCAGTAAAAGAGGAATAAGAACATTGTTTACAAGAACCACAAGGAAGAGGATTCTTTTGGCTGCAGGAGGAAGGTATTTCAGGAATGTGGGAGCCGACATCAGAATAACCAGTCCGTACAAGGGCATGAATAACGGGTGGAAAATGAATGAAAGGATCCTGGCCAGTTTGTCGGTTAAAGTGATATTGTCGTCGTTATTCATCCGCGGTCTGGATTAATTCAGATTTCCCTTCTTAACCTGGCTACGGGTATATTGAGCTGTTCGCGGTATTTCGCGACGGTTCTCCGGGCTATCAGATAACCCTTTTCCTGCAATATCTCGGTAAGTCTCTCATCTGTAAGAGGCCTTCTCTTCTCCTCATTCTCGATGCAGTCCTGCAGAATTCTCTTTATCTCCCTGGTCGACACCTCTTCGCCGCTGTCGGTCTGGAGCCCTTCCGAGAAGAAATATTTGAGAGGCATAATACCGAAATGCGTCTGGATGTATTTGCTGTTAGCGACCCTCGACACGGTTGAAATGTCAAGTCCGGTCATCTCGGCAACATCCTTCAGGATCATCGGCTTAAGTTTTGTCTCATCGCCGTCGATGAAATATTCCTCCTGGTATTTCAGGATAGCGTTCATGGTGAGCAGGAGGGTATTCTGCCTTTGCCTTATGGCATCTATGAACCAGCGGGCCGAGTCGATTTTCTGCTTCACGAACATCACCGCCTCTTTCATCTCCTTCTTTTGTCCCTTGTCCCTTATGTACGACTGGAGCATCTCGTTGTAAGAAGAATTCAGGCGAAGCTCGGGGAGGTTCCTGGAATTGAGATGGAGGTCGAAACCTTCCTCCGTATGCTCGAGAATGAAGTCGGGTATTATAGGCTGCGACGACCTGTTGAAGGAATCGCTGTAAAGGCTTCCCGGTTTGGGATTAAGCTTCAGGATCTCATCGATGGCAGCTTTAAGCTCCGTTTCGGTGATGCCCATTTTTGAAGTTATCTTGTCGTAGTGTCTTTTGCTGAACTCCTCGAAATAGAGATCGAGCACCGTGTAGGCTATCTTCAGCGCGGGCCGGGTCCGGTCCTTTATGGCAAGCTGGATGAGCAGGCACTCCCTCAGGGTTCTTGCCCCGACGCCGGGAGGATCAAGATCCTGGATGATCTCAAGGACCTCTTCCAGCTCTTTTTCCGTAGTTGTAACATTCTGAAGAAAAGCCAGATCGTCAACGATGTTTACAAGTTCGCGACGCAGGTATCCGTCTTCGTCGATATTTCCCAGGATATATTCCCCCAGGATGGATTGTTTCTCAGTAAGGTCCCTGAGGCTGAGCTGGGCTTCGAGGTGTTCCTGGAAAGTTGATCCGACCGAGAACGGGATCTCGTTTCTTTTCTCGTCTTCCTTGCTGTAGTTGTTTGCCTGCAGGCGGTACTCGGGGATTTCGTCTTCCTGTATATAGTCGTCGAGTGTGAATTCCTCCTGGTCTTTATCGTCATCCTCATACTGATCCTCTTCAGCCTCAAGCGGGGAGACGTCATCCTCCTCCTCGGAGCCTTCCTCGAGTGCAGGATTCTCCTCAAGTTCCTTCTTGATCCTCTGTTCGATCTGAAGAGTGGGAATCTCCAGCAGCTTGATCATCTGGATCTGCTGCGGGGAGAGTTTCTGGAGAAGCTTCTGCTGTAATTTCTGCTTTAGCATGCCTGTCTGCTGATGTTTACCGGTAGCTTATAGGGTTAAAATTCTGCGTTCTTTGGTGTTCTTGGAAACGGAATTACGTCCCTTATATTTGACATACCTGTCATAAATAGCATCATCCTCTCGAATCCGAGTCCGAATCCGCTGTGAGGCGCCGTTCCGAATTTTCTGGTCTCGAGGTACCACCACAGGTCCTTTTCAGGAAGTCCGAGTTCCTGAATCCTGCCGAGAAGCAAGTCGAGATCCTCTTCTCTCTGCGAACCGCCGATAATCTCTCCTATTCCCGGGAAGAGCACATCCATGGCCTTGACTGTCTTTCCGTCGTCATTCTGCTTCATGTAGAAAGCCTTGATCTCCTTCGGGTAATTGATCAGGATCACAGGCCGTTTGAAATGCTCCTCAACGAGGTATCTTTCGTGTTCTGCCTGCAGATCCCTTCCCCATCCAACGGGGAACTCCCATTTTTTATCCGCGGAAGTGAGTATGTCAACCGCCTCGGTATATGTAAGTCTCACGAATTCGTTTGAAACAACAAAATTGAGCCTTTCAAGCAATCCCTTGTCAATCATGCTGTTCAGGAACTTCAGATCATCGCTGCAATTGTCGAGCGCATACCCGATGAGGTATTTCAGGAAATCCTCGGCAAGGTCCATATTGTCCTTAAGGTCGTAGAATGCCATTTCGGGTTCTATCATCCAGAATTCGGCCAGGTGCCTTGGAGTATTTGAATTCTCTGCCCTGAAAGTGGGTCCGAAGGTGTATATTTCGCCGAGTGCAAGGGCTCCCAGTTCTCCTTCAAGCTGACCCGACACCGTAAGATTGGTTGGCTTCCCGAAGAAGTCCCGGGTGTAGTCAATCGCTCCCTCTTCATTCCGCGGCGGATTGCCGGGATCAAGAGTTGTAACCTGGAACATCTCGCCGGCGCCTTCGGCATCGCTTCCGGTAATGATCGGAGTGTGAAGATAAAAGAAACCCTTATCGTTGAAATACTTGTGAATGGCGAAGGCCATTGCATGCCTTATCCTGAAAACGGCTCCGAAGGTGTTTGTCCTGAAGCGGAGATGAGCATTCTCCCTGAGAAATTCCATCGAATGGCCTTTCTTCTGGAGAGGATAGGTCTCAGCATCGCATTTCCCGTACACTTCTATTACAGAGGCATTAATCTCCACATTCTGACCCTGTCCCCGCGATTCCACAAGCTCTCCCGTCACTGCAATACATGCGCCTGTTGAGACATCCCTGAGCTGGCGCTCATCGAAACGGGCCATGTCGGCCACCACCTGGATGTTGTTAATTGTTGAACCGTCGTTGAGGGCGATGAATGAGATATTCTTATTCCCTCTCCGTGTCCTTACCCAACCCTTTACCAGAACTTCCATTCCAACCTCAGGGTTTGAAAGAAGCTCCTTAACCTTTTTCCTTTCCATACCAGAAATAAATGTCACAAAATTTTCCCCCGCAAAAGTAATAAATTGTTCACCTTAAATTCCAATGTAACAGTCAGAATTTTATCAAGTGACTTCCTGCTAATGAGATAAATTGCCTAAAATGATAATATTTCTTTCCTAATTCAGTTTTATGATAAGCTGAAATCAGACATTTTGCACATCCTTTCAGGAAAATGAATAACTTTGAATATATAACTGTAAACCGATTGTCAATATGGAAGAGAAAAAGAAACTCGTAGTTGTGCCATGGGATTTTACAAAAGTTGCAGAATCGGCTTTGGCACATGCTGTCAGGATAGGACGCCAGGTGGGAGCTGACATCTGTCTTCTTCATGTGGTCGATCCCGGGATCAAGACGAGGCAAGAGGGAGAGAAGAAGAGTCTCCTGAAACGTATTGCCGAAGAAAATGCCGTGAGAAACAACATTGCAATTTTATCGGAGGTGGTAAGGGGAAGCATTTTCTCAGCCATAACTGATTTCTCGAATGATGAAGACAGGAACACGAGCCTCGTTGTAATGGGAACCCATGGTATGAAAGGGATGCAGAAGATTACCGGAAGCTGGGCTCTTAAGGTGATAGTCAGGTCGAAAGTGCCCTTCATCGTTGTGCAGGATCCCCCGGTTGACCAGAACAGGTATCACAACATCGTTTTCCCTGTCGATTTCAGGGTCGAGGATAAGGAAAAGATGGGAATGGCCATCTTCATGGGGAAATACTTCGATTCAAAGATCCATATTCTGAAAAGCAGTCCATCGGATAAGGGGCTTGCGGCCAAGGTTAACAAGAACCTCAATTTTGCAATCAAATATCTGATCCAGAACAATATGGAATATGAAATCCATGAGACTAAGTCGGGTAAGACAGCACAGAAGACAATCGACTTTGCTAACAAGATCAACGCCGACCTTATTCTCATAGTGACAACCAAGAGTCCGACCTTTGCCGATTACATGCTTGGGGCGTCGGAGCAGGAGATCATAGCCAACAGTTCGAGGATCCCGGTTTGCTGTGTCAATCCGAAGGCATCATTTGCCAACTCCTCGCAGTTTATGGGAGGCTGGCAGGCTTAGGAGAGGGTTGTAAAACCCAACCGTATCCACTATCTTCGCATTCACAAACTCATTCAACTACTGGCTCATGTCAATTGTAGTACAGGGCGTTACAAAGCTATATGGCAGTCAGAAAGCCCTCGACAACGTTTCATTTGAGATAAAGACAGGCGAGATCGTCGGATTTCTCGGTCCCAATGGTGCGGGCAAGTCGACCATGATGAAGATCATCACCGGCTTCATGCCTCCTACATCGGGAAAGGTGTTTGTGAACGGGATTGATACTGCCGGCGGGTCGCTGGAAATCAAGAAGAGAATCGGATATCTTCCCGAAAACAATCCTCTCTATCCCGAGATGTATGTAAGGGAATACCTTCAGTTTGCTTCCTCACTTTACAAATCGGGGCTGCCCATAAAGGATCAGATTGACAACATCATAAAGATAACCGGACTGGAGCCGGAACAGAAGAAGAAGATTGGATCCCTGTCGAAGGGTTACCGCCAGAGGGTCGGGCTGGCCCAGGCTCTTATCCATAATCCCGATGTGCTTATACTCGATGAAGCCACCACCGGTCTCGATCCCAACCAGATAGTTGAGATAAGGAATCTCATCCGCGATGCCGGCCGCGAAAAGACGGTCATGCTTTCCACCCATATAATGCAGGAGGTGGAAGCCATATGCAGCAGGGTTATAATCATCGACAAGGGAGTCATTGTGGCCGATGAGGCAAAGACTGACATCTATTCAAAGATCAGCAGGGCAAGGCAGACCATTCTCGTGGAGTTTGACAGGGATACGGATGAAGCTCTCCTGAGGGCGATACCCGGAGCCGGAACAGTCAGAAAGGCAAAGGACAGGATCTGGATAATCGAGGCGCCGGGTGAGGCCGATATACGTCCGGCAATATTCTCATTTGCAGTTAATAATAATCTCACAGTGCTCTCGCTCCGGAAACAGGAAAGCAACCTCGAAGATGTGTTCAGGATGCTGACGAAGGCATGAGGTGTGAGGCGTGAGGCGTGAGGTGCCAGTCATGCCAGTCATGCAGGTCGTGCAGGTCGTGCAGGTCATGCAGGCTTTGCACTTCGTAGCTTTAGCGAAGAAGTGTCATCTCTCTGCGAAAATCTGCGGGAAATTCTTGATTTTCTTGCATCTTTTTGTTTCCTTTGCCGCTTAAGAATATGGTGGAGAAATTTGAGCTGATTGCAACCACAGGAAAAAATGCTAAAACGCCTCTGATCCCGGCTTTCCAGTCAACCATTATTCCCATCATTTGTTGATTTGTTAACTTAACAATTAAGATATGGGTTATCTATTTACATCCGAATCAGTTTCGGAAGGGCATCCCGACAAGGTTGCCGATCAGATATCAGACGCTCTTCTTGACGAGTTCCTCAAGTGGGATCCCGAATCAAAAGTGGCATGTGAGACCTTTGTAACAACCGGTCTTGTCCTTTGCGGCGGTGAAGTCCGCACCGAAGGATGGGTCGATGTCCAGGAGACGGCGCGCCGCGTTATAAGGGAAATCGGTTATACAAAGGCTGAATACAGATTCGACTGCGATTCGTGCGGGGTGATTTCCACAATTCACGAGCAGTCGCAGGACATCCGTCAGGGAGTTGACAGGGAAAAACCAGAAGAGCAGGGAGCAGGCGACCAGGGTATGATGTTCGGCTACGCATGCCGCGAGATGGACAATTACATGCCCCTCAGCATCGAGCTGGCCCATCTTCTCCTGCAGCAGCTTGCTGCAATCAGGAAGGAAGGGAAACAAATGAAGTACCTCAGGCCCGACAGCAAATCGCAGGTTACCATAGAATGCGACGACGACAACAAGCCGGTGAGGATCGACACCATAGTCATCAGCACCCAGCACGATGAATTCGTACTGCCCGAAAATGGTTCAGCAAAAGCTGCAAAAAAGGCCGATCAGGAAATGCAGAACAAGATAAAGGATGACCTGGAGAAGGTACTCCTTCCCCGGGTCAAAAAGCTGCTCCCTAAAGAAATTGGCAAACTAATCAATGACGATGTGAAGCTTCTGGTAAACCCGACGGGCAAGTTCGTTATCGGAGGACCCCACGGTGACACCGGACTGACGGGAAGGAAGATCATCGTTGACACCTACGGCGGACACGGAGCTCACGGCGGCGGCGCATTCTCAGGCAAGGATTCGTCAAAGGTCGACAGGTCGGCAGCCTATGCTGCAAGGCATATCGCCAAAAACCTGGTGGCTTCAGGCGTTTGCGACCAGGCTCTCATCCAGATAGCCTATGCAATCGGGGTGGCACAGCCGGTAGGGCTTTACGTAAACACATACGGCACGGCAAAGGTAAAGGACAGGAAAGGCAGGATGCTGCACGACAGCGAGATAGCAGCCGTTCTTAAAGAGCTGTTCGACCTCAGGCCATATTCAATTGTCGGGCGTTTCGGACTGAAGAACCCTGTGTTCCTTTCAACAGCAACATACGGTCATTTCGGCCGCAACAATGAAACCAGGGAGGTGGAGGTTTACTACCCTGTCAGGGGCTCCAAACCTGTCAGAACCAATGGAAACGGCAAGGATGTCTATAAGAAGAAAGTCGAGTTCTTTGCCTGGGAGAAGCTGGATTATGTTGACAAGATAAGGAAGGCGTTCGGGATCAATTAGGTTAATTGGTTCTGCCAGTCATGCCAGTCCAAGTCCTGTCGACCGGCAGAACTTGCAGAACCGGCAGAACCGGTTTTACACCTTTTTTTCTTACCTCTTACCGCGTACCTCTTACCTCTTACCGCGTGCCTCTTACCTCTTACCGCGTACCGCGTACCGCATGCCGCGTACCTCGTACCGCGTACCGCGTACCGCATGCCGCGTACCGCGTACCGTTTCAGAACGCTGCTTTCACTATCCTTGCAACATTATCCGACCTGCCCAGGGTGTAATAGTGTATCCCCGGAACTCCTTCAGCCACAAGCTCCTTCGACTGCTGCACAGCCCATTCGATCCCCACTTCACGCGCTTCGTTGTCGGTAAGGCATTTTCTCAGGGCTGCCACCAGATCATTCGGCATGTCGATATGAAAAGTCCGGGGAAGAAGGTTTATGTCATTCACTGCCGATATGGGCTTAATACCTGCAATGATTGGTACATCAATGCCTATCGATCTGCATTCATCCCTGAACCTGAAGAATTTCCTGTTGTCGAAAAACATCTGTGTCACTATGTAGCTTGCACCCGCATCAACCTTTAGTTTCAGATTCTCGAGGTCAACCTGCCTGTTGGGGGCTTCAAAATGCTTCTCGGGATAACCGGCCACACCGATGCAGAAAGATGCCGGCGCTGTGTCCTGAAGTGATTCCTCGAGATATTTTCCGTTGTTCATATCAACGATCTGCTGTACCAGTTCCCAGGTATGTGAGTGACCTTCCTTCTCAGGAATAAAGCTGCGGCTTCCCCTCTGGGGATCGCCCCTCAGGGCAAGCACGTCGTTTATTCCCAGGAAGTTCATCTCGATAAGCACGTTTTCGGTCTCTTCCTTCGTAAAACCGCCGCAAAGCACATGAGGAACCACCGGGATGTTGTACTTGTATTTCACCGCCGCCGCAAGGGCAAAGGTACCCGGACGCTTTCTCACCACCCTTTTCTCGAGCAGTCCGTCGGGACGCTCACGGTAAACGGTCTCGTTACGGTGGGAAGTGAAATTTATATAGGCCGGACTGAATTCCATCAGCCGGTCGATTGTGGCATAGACCTTTTCAATGCTGTGCCCTTTCAGGGGCGGAAGCAGTTCAAAAGTGAACAATGTTTTTTTCGCGCTTCTGATCTTTTCAATAACACTCATACAGACCTCTTATAAATTAGGGGCAAGCCACCTGGCAGCCTCATCAACAGTCATGTTCTTCCTCGATGCATAATCCCTGAGCTGATCTTCTCCTATCTTCCCCACGTTGAAGTAGGATGAAAGCGGATGTGAGAAGATGTAACCACTGACGGCAGCCGGAGGTATCATAGCAAAATTCTCCGTCAGCCGGGCTCCGGTATTCCTTTCCGCATCAAGGAGGTCAAATATAATGCGTTTTTCTGTATGATCGGGACATGCAGGGTAACCGGGCGCCGGCCTGATACCCCTGTAACGGATCTTCAGGAGGTCATCAAGTGTCAGGTCCTCCCCTGCCGCGAAACCCCAGTGCACCTTTCTCACACGTTCGTGGAGATATTCAGCAGCCGCCTCGGCAATCCGGTCACTCAGAATTCTGATCATTATGGTTGCATAATCATCATCCTTGTAGCTGTGCATGGCTTCATCATCGAGAGCTGCAGAAACAACAAATGCCCCGATCCAGTCGGTGAGACCGGATGACTCCGGTGCAATATAATCTGCCAGACAAAGATTCGGGACGCCCTTCTCCTTCTGCTCCTGGTTACGGAGGAAGCAGAACACCTTCTTCACAGTCGTGCCGTTCGTGTCACCAAGGACAAGAACATCATCGCCTGATGAGACTGCCGGAAAAAGTCCGAGCACCCCGTTGGCTTTCAGCAGTTTTTTATCGATGATCTCCTTCAGATACTGTTGCGCATCATCATACAGCTTCCTTGCTTCCTCTCCCTTTACAGGATCATCGAATATCGCGGGGAATTTCCCCGGGATCTTCCACGCGAAGAAGAAGAAAGTCCAGTCGATGTATTTAGAAAGGACATCCAGATCAAATTCTTCAAAAACACGGATCCCCCTTTCGGCGGGTTCTGATATCTCTTCCTGCCGCCATTCAGTTACAAGCCGGTTGCTCCGGGCTTCCCGGAGAGAAAGGAGCTTCCTTTCGGATTTTCTTGAATTGTGGTCGCTGAGCATCTGCCTGTACTTCTCCCTTACCGAACCAACATAAGCAGAATTGTCTGCCTGAAGCAGGGACGACATCACTCCCGCAGCCCTGGAAGCATCCTTCACATGGATCACCGATTTTGAATAAGCAGGGGCTATCTTCACCGCCGCGTGTATCTCCGATGTGGTGGCGCCGCCTATAAGCAGGGGCAGACCAACATTTCTTCTTTCCATTTCCGAAGCCACATGGACCATCTCCTCGAGCGAGGGAGTGATGAGTCCGCTAAGCCCTATCACATCGGCTTTTTCGTTTATCGCGGCATCGATTATCCTGTCGGCCGGCACCATTACGCCAAGGTCGACAACCTGGTAGTTGTTGCAGGACAGGACAACACCAACAATGTTCTTTCCGATGTCGTGCACATCACCCTTAACTGTTGCCAGGAGAATTTTTCCGGCGCTCTTTTTTTCTTCCCCTTCGCTTTCAAGTTCGATATACGGTGAAAGAACAGCCACTGCCTTTTTCATCACCCTGGCGCTCTTCACCACCTGGGGAAGGAACATCTTACCTGATCCGAAAAGATCGCCCACCTCGTTCATCCCGTCCATCAGGGGTCCTTCTATTATATCGATTGACCTTCTGAACAACGGCCTTGCTTCCTCAATATCAGCTTCGATGAACTCGTCGAGTCCGCGTTTCAGCGAATGCGTTATCCTGTCAAGGACAGGACGCGAGCGCCATTCATCCGCCTTCTCTTCCTTTTTTCCCTCGCTTTTAAGGCTCTCAGCGTACTTCACCAGCCGTTCGGTCGCATCCTTCCGGCGGTTCAGCACCACATCCCCGGCAAGCTGAAGCAGACCGGGCTCTATTTCGGTATATACCTGAAGCATGCCCGGATTTACTATTGCCATATCGAGGCCCGCCTTTATGGCATGATAAAGAAACACCGAGTGCATTGCCTCGCGGACCCTGTCGATGCCCCTGAATGAGAATGACAGGTTGCTGATGCCACCGCTGACCTTGCAGTAAGGGAGGTTTTGCTTAATCCATTCCGTGGCCCTTATGAAATTGACTGCATAGTTGTTGTGCTCATCAATGCCGGTTGCCACAGCAAGCACATTGGGATCGAAGATTATATCCTCGGGCGGGAAACCGATTTTTTCAGTCAGGATATCGTACGATCTCCGGGCAACGGCGATCTTCTTCTCATAAGTATCGGCCTGACCTTTTTCATCGAACAGCATCACAACCGCGGCAGCCCCGAATTTTCTGATCTCACGGGCATGTTTAAGGAACACCCCCTCCCCTTCCTTGAGGCTTATCGAGTTAACCACCGATTTCCCCTGAATGCATTTCAGAGCTGATTCAATTACGCTCCATTTTGATGAATCGATCATCAGCGGAAGGCGGGCAATATCGGGTTCCGACATCACCAGGTTCACGAATTTCACCATTGCCTTTTCAGAATCGAGCATGGCCTCATCCATGCAGATATCAATAATCTGCGCGCCACCCTCAACCTGGTTCCGGGCTATGGCAAGAGCTTCGTCGTACTTCTCTTCCCTGATGAGCCGCGCAAACTTTATTGAACCCGACACATTGGTCCGTTCACCTATATTGACGAAGTTGGTCTGAGGAGTGATAACAAGAGCCTCGAGACCGCTGAGTCTTGTATGCCTGGTAATTTCCGGCTTCTTCCTTGGCTGCCAGAGCTTTGCCTTTTCAGCTATAAGCCGTATATGTTCCGGAGTGGTGCCGCAACATCCTCCGATAATGTTAACCCAGCCCTCCTTCATGAACTCCTCAACGACAGAAGCCATGAATGAGGCAGACTGATCATATTCGCCAAACTGGTTGGGCAGACCGGCATTGGGATGAGCCGAAACATTAAAATCCGTCAGAGCCGACAATTCCTGAATATAGGGCCTGAGCTGCTCTGCACCAAGGGCGCAGTTCAGTCCGATGCTGAAGAGCGGGAAATGAGACACCGACACCAGGAAAGCCTGGAGAGTCTGTCCGGTGAGCGTTCTGCCGCTCGCATCGGTAATCGTTCCCGAAACCATTACAGGAAGACGGATCCCCCTCTCTTCGAAGATTGTTTCAATGGCATACAATGCCGCCTTGCAGTTCAGGACATCAAAGATCGTCTCGACCATCAGTATATGTACCCCGCCGTCGATAAGTCCTGCTGCCTGTTCCCTGTAAGCTTCGGCCAGCTGGTCAAAGCTGACCAGTCTGGCACCCGGATCATTGACATCCGACGACATCGACGCCGTGCGGTTAGTGGGGCCGAGAGTGCCCACAATGAAATGGCTTTCGGGCTTCTCCGAGTTCTCAAAAACGGTTATAGCCTTTTCAGCCAGCTTTGCCGACTGGAAATTCATATCATAAACCTGATCCTCCATGCCGTAGTCGGCCATCGAAATCCTGTTTGAATTGAAGGTGTTCGTGGTGATCAGGTCGGCACCTGCATCAAGATAGCCCCTGTGAATCTCCAGGATGACCGCGGGTTTCGTTATTGAAAGGATGTCATTGTTCCCTTTCAGCGGAAGCGGGTGATCCCTGAATTTGTCACCCCGGTAGTCGGCCTCCTGAAGCTTGTACTTCTGGATCATTGTTCCCATGGCTCCGTCGAGAACCAGGATTCGGTTTCTGATGAGGTCTTCGAGTTTTTGTTTCATAAAAAATCTTATTTCATTATTCAGGTTATACCCCTTTCCCTGTTGCATTCAACCCCTGGGCCCTACCCCCCTGCCCCCCTGAAGAGGGGTTCGAGGAACTGTTTGTTGTTGATGATCTGCATCCGTTGTGTCTACCCCCCTGCCCCCCTAAAGGGGGGTCAAGGCCTCCTTTAGGGGTCCCGAAAGCTTTCGGGATGGGGGTTAACCTTTCTACCTGTGTTAACTATAAAAACATCCATCCCGGGTAATTGTTCCCGGAGGGCGTAGAGGGTTTCGAGGTTGACGATGCCGATCACGTATTTGTATAATTTGCTGCTAAAGTATTCCGAGACATCCTTTAATGCAAACAATTTCCTGTCCTTTTCGCTGGTATACCTCAGATAGATCTCGATTCCGTAGTCGCGGGTGTAGTTTGTGACCGTACCCTGCTGGTATTTCTTGTATTCGTACCTGTAGCCGTAAGAGTTTGCAGAGATATCGGAAAGCACTGCGCTTCCGGTGGCATGACCGCCGGCTCCCTTTCCACTGAAGAACTGCTTGTCGGCAAAAGCTGCTTCGGTTATCACGCCGTTGTACTCATTGTCAACGTTGTACAGATACTTGTCGGGAGAGATGAAACGCGGAAGCACGAAGCTGGTAATGGTGCTGTCGTTTGTCTTCCCGACAAAGGGCACCAGCTTTATCTTGAATCCCTTCTCCTTCGCATGCTGTATATCGAAAGTCGAGATCTTCCTGATGCCGTAATGGAAGACCTCATCCGGATTCAGGAAGAGTCCGTATGCGTGTCCGGTTATAATGCAAAGCTTGTACTTGGCATCCCAGCCGTCGACGTCGAGGGTGGGGTCCGATTCGGCAAAACCCTTTTCCTGGGCTTCCTTAAGAACAATGTCATATGGTATCCCCTCGTTGTACATCCTGGTAAGCACATAGTTGGTAGTTCCGTTCAGGATCCCGCGCAATGAATAAAGCAGTTCATTGTCGTAATATTCCTCCAGGTTGCGGATTATCGGAATGCTGGCTCCTGCCGATGCCTCATAGAGAAGCGACACCTTGTATTTCGTCTGCAGGTCGACCAGTTCCCTGAAATGTTTTGCCACCATCACCTTGTTCGCGGTAACAACGTTCTTTCCCTTCTTCATTGCCGTGGTCACTATGCTGAAGGCCTCATCGGCATCATCAATAAGCTCAACAACAAGGTTGATCGACGGATCGTTGAGGATATCGTTCTTGTCAAAGGTGAAGTTAGACATCGGAATCCTTCTCTTTTTGTCGCGGTCCTTCACGCAGATCCTTACTATATCGGCCCTGAAGCCGCGGCTGCTGTTCAGTACGTCGTGGAGTCCCTGTCCTACGCATCCGTACCCGAACAATCCTATCCTGAGTTTTTCTCTTGTCATATTAACTTGCTGAGCGCCTGATTGAAATCATTAACAATATCATCAATATGTTCGATCCCCACCGATACCCTGAAGAGACCGGGATCGATACCCGCCGCCAGCTGTTCATCAGCTGAAAGCTGTGCATGTGTTGTGGTTGACGGCTGGATGATTAAAGTCTTTGCATCGCCCACGTTGGCCAGGTGGCTCACAAGCTGAAGATGATCGACCAGCTTTGAGGAAAGTTCCCTGCCGGTTTTCAGGATGAAGCTCAAGACACCGCCTGCCCCTTTGGGAAGGTACTTATTTGCCAGTTCGTGATACTGATTTCCGGGGAGTCCCGGATAATTGACACGCGCCACCAGCGGATGCGACTGAAGCCATCCGGCCAGAGCGAGGGTGTTCTGAATGATACGTTCCATCCTTAGCGACAATGTTTCGAGTCCCTGAAGAAACAGGAAGGAATTGAACGGACTTATTGAAGGGCCGATATCCCTCAGTCCCTCAACCCTGGCTTTCACAATAAATGCAATGTTGCCCGAAGGAGATGAGGAAGAGAACTTCTCGCCGAAAACGAAGCCGTGATATCCTTCGGATGGCTCCGTAAACACCGGGAACCTGCCGTTGTTCCAGTTGAAGTTACCCGCATCGGTTATCACGCCCCCGATGCTTGTGCCATGGCCGCCTATCCATTTGGTGGCTGACTCAGTGACAATATTGGCACCGTGGTCGATTGGTCTGCACACGTATCCGCATGCCCCGAAAGTGTTGTCGACAATAAGCGGGATGCCGTACCTGCCGGCCAGCAAGGCAAAGGCATCGAAGTCGGGGATGTTGAATCCCGGGTTTCCGATCGTCTCGACGTAGATGGCTTTGGTTTTGTCGTCAATCAGTTTTTCGAACGACTCCGGTTCCAGGTCAGGTGTGAATCTTGCCCCGATCCCGAAACCGGGGAGAGTCACCTTGAACTGGTTATAGGTTCCGCCGTAGAGGAAGGGAGAGCTTATGAAGTTATCGCCTGCTCTCATTAAGGTCGTGAGGGTGATGAACTGCGCGGCGTGTCCTGATGACACTGCCAGCGATGCCACTCCGCCCTCGAGGGCTGCAACCCTTTTCTCGAATACTTCGGTAGTGGGGTTGTTCATTCTTGTATAGATGTTTCCCTCTTCGGCAAGGTCGAACAGCCGGGCGGCATGTCCGGCATCGCGGAATACGTATGATGAAGTCTGGTACAGCGGCACAGCCCGTGACAGAGTATCGCTGTCGGGTGTATGGCCGGCATGGACCTGAAGGGTTTCGAATTTGTATTTGAGTGCTGTCATTATGTTGAACTTAAAATTGTTATTGTCATTTGCCTCTGAGTCAACCACCCCCCTGCCCCCCTAAAGGGTGGTTTTAGGCCCCCTTTAGGGGGTTTGGGGGTATAAAAGGGTGAAGGAAGCAACTCCGAATTATCTTATGATTAAATGATTATTCCTTCCATATCAACCCTTTACCATCACATGCCCATAGGCAGGTACTGCAGAGTCTGATTTTCACGGATAGGAAGAAATGTTTTCATTGTCATCGTGTTCATTTTTATCATCTCCCGTTTTTGCCGGGATTAGGTTTTGGCACCTTTCTCCCGATTGGCCGGGATTGGTTGCCAGGGTTTCACAGAGCCTAATCTCTCCGCCCTTCTTAATAAAAATCAAACACCCTTAAATGGAAGGAATATTTGATTTGTGGGGACAAAGGTAGAAATGATTTTGGAAAAAACAAAAAAACGGTACGCGGTACGAGGTGTGCGGTACGCGGTACGCGGTACGCGGTACGCGGTACGCGGTACGAGGTACGCGGTACGAGGTACGCGGTACGAGGTACGCGGTACGAGGTACGAGGTATGCGGTACGAGGTACGCGGTACGCGGTACGCGGTACGAGGTACGCGGTACGAGGTACGAGGTACGAGGTACGAGGTATGCGGTACGCGGTATGCGGTAAAATGCAAAGAGGTATAAAGATTTGTGACTTACTGGTTAATTTCCAAAAAAAAATTCCTTACTTTTTTCTTGATAAGATTAACCTTGTTAGCATCGATGATATTTTATCACATTCATCAACCAATTGTTCCTGAGTTGACTTATCAACGTATCCAATTTCAGATGCAATAATAAGCTGAGTCATCAATTCAGCGGTAGATCCTTTTGCAATATATAAGTATCGGATTGAGAGTCTGTTCGATCCCGATTCGTCTCCTTCAGCAATGTTGCTGGAAATACTAACAGCGGCTCTTTGAATCTGATCCCGGAATCCAAAATCTTTCTTAAAATATTGATTTTGTGTAAGTTTATAGATCTTAACAGAAAGATCCCTGGCAATTTGCCAAACCTTAAGTTCCATGAAGTTTCCCATGATGCAGCGATTTAAAGATTAATAAATTAATTAGCACGATATACAAATATAATAAGAAACTTCACGCCGAGTGCCGCGCGCATCTTAATTCTTGCCGCGTACCGCATACCGCGTACCGCATACCGTTCTCATTACAAAACTTAAAATTTTTAAACTACTTTTGCCTCAAATACCGTCTTTGATGCAACACTCATTATCGATCTACAACAGCCTTAGCCGTCAGAAGGAGGTTTTTGAGCCTCTTCATCCGCCGTTTGCAGGAATGTACGTCTGCGGACCGACGGTTTACAGCAACCCCCACCTCGGACATGCCCGTCCGGCCATAACCTTCGACCTGCTTTTCCGCTACCTGTCGCACCTGGGATACCGGGTGAGGTATGTCCGTAATATAACCGATGTGGGGCATCTCGAGAACGATGCCGACGAGGGCGAAGACAAGATTGAAAAAACTGCCAGGCTCCAGAATCTCGAGCCCATGGAAGTGGTTCAGAACTACATGAACACCTTTCACAGGAACATGGATCAGCTCAACACGCTCAAGCCTTCTATTGAGCCACGGGCATCGGGACACATCATTGAACAGCAGGAGTTCATAAGGAAGCTGCTGGACAAAGGTTTTGCCTACGAAGTGAACGGATCGGTGTATTTTGATGTTGAGAAATATAACAAACAGTACAAATACGGCAAGCTGTCGGGAAGGATACTCGAGGATCTGATGGCAAACACCAGGGTGCTCGAGGGACAGCAGGAGAAACGCAATCCGGTTGACTTTGCCCTCTGGAAGAAGGCCACCCCGGAGCATCTTATGAGATGGCCGTCGGAATGGAGCGAAGGATATCCCGGCTGGCACCTCGAATGCTCGGCAATGAGTGTCAAATACCTCGGGGATGTCTTCGACATACATGGCGGCGGGATGGATCTTCAGTTCCCGCATCACGAGTGCGAGATAGCGCAATCGACGGCAGCGCTTGGAAAGGAATCGGTAAGATACTGGGTTCACAATAACATGATCACCATCAACGGTCAGAAGATGGCCCGTTCGCTGGGCAATTTCATCACACTCGACCAGATCTTCAGCGGCGATCACCCCCTGCTCGGGCAGGCATTCAGTCCGATGACAGTCAGGTTCTTCATCCTCCAGGCTCATTATCGCAGCACGCTCGATTTCTCGAACGAAGCCCTCAGCGCTGCAGGCAAAGGCTACCAGAAGCTGATGAAAGCCATTGAGACACTCAACAGCCTTAAGTCCTCCGCCGGTTCAACCGTGGACGTGGAGTCCCTTTCAAAAAGATGCGCCGAAGCAATGAATGATGACCTCAACACACCCATTCTTATTTCGCATCTTTTCGACGGAGTGAGGATCATCAACTCGGTCAATGACGGAACGGAGTCGATTGACGAGACCGGACTGCTGGAACTCAAGACGCTTTTTAGTGTTTATGTGTTTGAAATACTTGGGCTCAAGGATGAATCACAAGGCAGCAGGGACGAAGAGCTTGCAGGTGAACTTATGAAGATAATCATCGACCTCCGCCAGGAAGCCAGAACGAAAAAGGACTTCGCCGCGTCAGACGGGATCCGTGACGGACTCAAAAAGGCCGGAGTGATCCTTAACGACACGAAGGATGGCGTGAAGTGGGAAAGGATCTGACATTTATTAAGTAATATGTAATATAGGCGATATAAAATGTCAACAAGCGGATTCATAAGTTCTCCCATTCTTATTGGACGACTACTGCTGGGCGGAACACATCCCGTCAGGATTCAGTCGATGACCAACACTGATACTCTGGATACCGCCGCCTCCGTTGCACAGTGCATCCGAATAATCGAGGCCGGGGCTGATCTGGTGCGGCTGACGGCCCAGGGGATGAGGGAGGCGAAAAACCTTGCCAACATCAGGTCGGAACTCAGGAAGGCCGGATTTGAAACGCCGCTGGTTGCGGATATTCATTTCAACCCATCGGCCGCTGAACTTGCTGCAAAAATCGTGGAGAAGGTAAGGGTTAACCCGGGAAACTACGCCGACAAAAGAGCATCATTCATAAAAGTCGTGTTCTCCGAACAGGAATACCGCGAGGAACTCGAAAGGATACACTCGAGGATACTGCCGCTGATCAACATATGCCACGAACACGGTACGGCTGTCAGGATAGGCGTCAATCACGGTTCACTGTCCGACAGGATAATGACCCGCTATGGCAACACCCCTGAGGGGATGGCAGTGTCGGCAATGGAATTCATAAGGATATTCAGGGCTGAGAATTTTCATAAGCTGATCCTGTCGATGAAATCGAGCGACACCGGTATTATGATAAAGGCAACCCGCCGTCTGGTTGAGCTGATGAAGGCGGAAGGATTCGCCTACCCTCTTCACCTGGGCGTGACCGAGGCTGGCGAAGGCGAGGACGGAAGGATCAGATCTGCTGCCGGTATCGGGGCTCTGCTGGCTGAAGGTATTGGTGATACAATCAGGGTCTCACTTTCGGAAGCTCCCGAGAAAGAGATACCGGTGGCAAGGGAAATCCTGAATTTCCTTTCAGGTTCTGCTGGACGGGTGACAAATCCCGACAATATTCTGGAATTCAAATCACACAACCAGCCGTATGTGCCGGAAGTCGTGACTAATAATAACGGCACCTTCACGGGAGAAAAAAAACAATGTTATAACAATGTTATAACATTGTCTTCAGGCAATTTTCTGGCTCCGGAAGCTTTTAATAATGAGGCGATTATACTGAACGGAGAATTCAATGAGGATGATCCTGAAAAACTGGCCATCGACTCGGCAGCGCTTCTTGGAAGATATTTTATCACACGTCAGGCCGGGGGAATATGTATCACTAACAAGGGAAAAATTAAAGAAGACAAGCTGAAGGAACTGTCATTTTCAATTCTGCAGGCAACCGGAGCAAGGATAACAAGAGTGGTTTACCTGTCGTGCCCTACCTGCGGCCGGACAAAGTTCGACCTGCAGGAGGCGGTGAGGGAGGTGAAGGCAGTGACCGGTCACCTGACAGGATTGAAAATTGCCGTTATGGGATGCATAGTTAACGGTCCGGGCGAAATGGCAGATGCTGATTACGGATATGTGGGGGCGGGGAACGGGAAGGTGCATATCTACCGCGGAACAAGCCAGGCGCTAAAGAACATCCCTCAGGAATCGGCTGCCAAGGAATTGCTCAGATTAATTGAGGATGATATGAGAAACCATTAACTCCTTGTTTGATGCCCCCTGCCCCTTAAACTACCTTTTATACACATCTTTTTTAAAGTTGGACGCTTCATTTCCTTTTTACGTTCTACCCCCCAACCCCCCTGACCTGCACTTTGTACACTTCTTTTATCAGGGTGGATCACTTTATTTCTCTTTCGCGTTCTACCCCCCAACCCCCCTAAAGGGGGGCTAAGAAGCATAGATTGAGAAATATAGTAGTTCAGAGATTATCAAAACGTTGATTTTTTCTATTTTCGGTTCAAAATGTAATCCAGCCTGGTGATATCATCCAAAAACCATAAATAGTTGTAAACCAACGGTCTTAAGCCCCCTTTAGGGGTCCCGAAAGCTTTCGGGATGGGGGGTAAACAAAAAGGGGAACCGGACAATGATTCTAACCTGCAAAAAGATGTGTACAAAGAGTAGCTTTAGGGGGGCTGGGGGGTAAGTACTTTCACGCAAACCTGAAATCCAGCTGCTTCTTCTGCAGGTCGGCCTTTACGACTTCAACCTTAACCCTGTCGCCGAGGGTGTACAGTTTCCCGGTTGACTTGCCCCTGATGCAGTAGTTCTCCTCATCATATTCATAGTAATCATCGTTCAGATCCCTGACACTCACCATCCCCTCGCAATGGTTCTCGATTATCTCCACGTAGATTCCCCACTCGGTAACGCCTGAAATGACGCCATCGAAAGCCTGACCCATCTTATCGCTCATGAACTCCACCTGTTTGTACTTCACTGAAGCTCTTTCTGCTTCAGCGGCCACGCGTTCCATCTTCGAGGAGTGGTCGCAAAGTTTCCCGATTTTCTCCTTGTTTCCCGGATCGTCGTGGTTCAGGTAAGCTGTGAGGAGCCGGTGCACCATCATGTCGGGGTACCTGCGGATAGGTGAGGTGAAATGGGTGTAGTGCCTGAAAGCAAGTCCGTAGTGACCTATGTTGTCGGTTGAATAGACTGCCTTTGCCATGGCCCTGAGCGCTATGGTCTCGATAATGTTCTGTTCGCTCCTGCCGGCAACTTCCTTCATCAGCCTGTTCATTGCCTTAGGCAGGTTGTTCTCATCCGAAGTCAGCTTGTATCCGAAGCGGGTAATGAAAGTCCTGAAATTGGATATCTTCTCCGGATCGGGTTTATCGTGGATCCTGTAAACAAATGTTTTCCCGCGAAGCTTCTTGCCTGCATATTCTGCAACCCGGCGGTTAGCCAGGAGCATGAACTCCTCAATAAGCTGGTTTGCGGTTCCCATATCCCTGAATTTCACTCCCAGGGGTTTCCCGTTCTCATCGAGTTCGAACTGAACCTCCTCCCTCTCGAATGAGAAAGCCCCGAAGGCAAATCGCTTTGACCTGAGCTTCTGTGCAAGGTCGTGGAGCGCGAGGATCTGGTCCTTCATGTCGCCCTCGCCCGTGTCAATCACCATCTGGGCTTCGTTGTACGAGAATCTTCTGTCGGAATTGATTATTGTCCGGCCAAACCACTCGTTCAGCACCTCTGCCTTCTCATCAAGTTCAAAGACAGCCGAATAGGTAAGCTTATCCTCCGCCGGACGGAGTGAACATATTTCATTTGAGAGTCGTTCGGGAAGCATCGGGACCACCCGGTCGACCAGGTAGACTGATGTAGCCCTTTGTTTTGCTTCTTCCTCGGTCAGCGATCCGGGCCTTACATAATAAGTAACATCGGCAATATGAACGCCCACTTCCCAGTTGCCGTTCTCAAGCTTCCTCAGTGAAAGGGCATCGTCGAAATCCTTTGCATCCGCCGGATCGATTGTGAAGGTGGGCACATTCCTGAAATCCCTCCTTTCACGGATATCCTTTTCAGTTATTTCACCGTTGATGCGGGCTGCATCATTCTCAACCTCCTCAGTGAAAGTGTAAGGCAGCTCGAATTCAGCAAGTATTGCATGCATCTCGGTCGAATGAAGTCCGGGCTCCCCGAGAACATTTATAATCTCCCCCACCGGATTTTTCGAGCCTGGTTTCCATTCGACAATCCGTGCAACTGCCTTCTGTCCCTGTTTCCCGCCGTTAAGAGCCGATGTCGGGATGAAGATGTCAAACGGCATATTTTTGTTATCGGGCATAAGGAATGCGAAACCCGGCATCACCTCGAGAGTGCCGACGAAAGTAGTTCTCCTGCGCTCCAGTATCTCCACGACCTCACCTTCGGGCCGGGAGCCTCTTCTCCTGGCATAAAGCCATACCTTCACCTTATCTCCGTGAAGGGCTGTGTTAAGGTTTCTGGCAGCAACGAAAACATCATCCTCCAGGTCATCGGAGCTGATGAATCCGTATCCCATCCTCGTCATATCGACGGTTCCGGTTATATATATCCTTTCCTCGCGCCTTCCGCCCTGTTTCGATTTTCTTTTCCCGCCGAAGGACTCTTTAGCCTTCTTCCCCGTGTTCTTCCTTCCCATAATTTCGGTTTTCGCGAAGTTAAGAAAACGAATCGTTTATTTTGATATGAGGTTTTGAGATGTTCATAATAAAATATATGAGTATTGGTTATGGCTTCGCCCCCTTATGGGGATTTCTCCTCTTTGTTCGCATCTTTTTTCTAAACCGGGATCACTCTCCATTTCCCCTAAGCGTTTCACCCCCCATCCCGAAAGCTTTCGGGACCCCAGAAGGAGAGCTTTAGTCTACTGGTTTACAACTATTTATGAGGATGAATCGAATGATATTAATAGCCCCGCCTAAGCTTTCGATCCGAAAAAAGCAAACTATCTAAGTGTGGATAATTCCCGAACTACTATATCGCACATTAGTAGTTCTTTAACCCGCCTTTAGGACGTTTAAGGGGAGGGTGTGAGGGGTTTGTTTTGCACATAAAATGGACGAAACGTTGCCCCCTAAATACTACCTGGCTTCTGATTGGCACTGTAGTATTCCTGCCTGGTCTCAGGCCGTAGGCCTTACATGATTTAGGGATGGGCGCAGCCCGTCCTTAAGGCCGCCAATGATGCAAAGCCCCGTATGGGGCGAAATAGATGGACCAATTAGAATGTTTATTAGGGTCTGATAGACTGTGTTTTGTCCGGCAAAACTGTTTCGCCCCTAACGGGGCTCTGCAACTATGCGGGTGCCTTAAACGGGGCGTTGCCCCGCCCTAAATCATGACGCCCCTAACGGGACTGAAATACCACAGAAACAGGACATTAGCCCTCCCTTTAGGCAGGGGGATAAAAATGGCAGGAGTTGTAGAAATAAAGAATTTCAATAATCAAGATGCTTATATAGATCAGGGGGGTTTGGCGGTGCAGGAATCGGGGATGAGATGAACCTTGGCAGACTGCCGGTTAACACGAATCGAAAGTCGAAAAAGCAAAAAACCAAAGAACTATCCTTAATTATATACTGACATATTTTGTACATTTGTTCCTTAATTATGAATCAGTTGACAATTAACGGACCGGTATATTCCCATTCCCCGAACATAGTGACCCGTAAGACGGGAAGCGAATATGTGCTTATACCAGTGGCAAATAACATTGCCGACATGAACAGTGTCTACACCCTTAACGAATCGGGCGCCTTTATCTGGGAACTCATCGACGGTAAGAAAAGTATTGGCGAAATAGTCGATGCGCTGGTCGAAGAATTCAATGTCGACAGGGGTGTGGCTGAGTCAGACGTCAATTCTTTCATGAGCGACATGAGTAAATATCTCATCATCAACATTTAGAATAATAATTTCCCCTTCCTCACGTTATCCTTCAGAGATTACGTTTAACTGAAAACAATCTGAAGTGTACAACAGTGTAGGTTACCGGGAAAGCAGTGTGGGATTTTACAACATGCTGAAACAGCCAGCGATAAGAATGCGAGACTATACTCTTAACATAGCCGGATACAATATCAGGCTCGAATCACAGGAAGACGGACCCGATCTGGTTCCTTCTCCCAGGTTTCTGCAGAGTATTGTCAGAGCCCCGGATTATGATGTCCTTATCAGGGTCCATCATGGAAGGATCAGACCCGACGAGGATGCCGAAAGGCTCTTCGTGGCTCCCTATGTGGTTGAGGTAAAAGGCTATAAGGTAACAAAAAGTGATAATTTCTGGAGTGTTTACAAGCAGAACGGCGATCTTCTTATAATTACGAATTTTCCCGATTCTCCCGGTAAAAAGGCAACGCTGAAGTTGTCGCTTGCCCTGAGGGAATGGGATCTTTATATAGAGAATGCTGGCAGGAGCGCCGATCCGATGGAATACCCGCTCGACGGACTTATTCTTTACTATCTCACGGCCATCAATGCCGACATAATGATCCATGCATCGGGAGTGTCGTACAATGGCCGCGGCTACCTTTTCAGCGGGGTTTCGGGCAAAGGCAAGACGACAATGTCGTTATTGTGGGACAACATAGGCGCGCAGGTCATTCACGACGACAGACTGATATTAAGGAACACCGGCGGGATATACAAGATGCACAACACTCCCGTTTACAGGAATGATGTTCCCCGCAGCGCTCCCATCGACAGGATCTTCCTCATCAGTCACGGAAATGAGAATGAGATGGTCCGGATAAGGGAAGCATCGGCAGTCAGCATGGTAGTTGCCAACTGCATCCAGCATAATTACAGTCCGGATATGATAGCCCGCTTCCTCGGATCCGTGTCGATGATGTGTTCGAAGGTTCCGGTGTCGGCCCTTTCGTTTCGTCCCGACAGGAGCGTAATAGAATACATTCTCCGGAATGACCAGTGACAGGCTTTCCCATACAGTTCTCAGGGATATCGGATTCATGCTTCTTGCCGAAGGAAAGACCATCAGGGTCAGGGCCGACGGCATGAGCATGCATCCCTCAATAAAATCAGGATCGGTAATATTCATCCAACCTTACGAACCGGGAGCAAAGCCCCGTCCGGGCGAGATAATAGCGTGGAAAAGGGATACGGGCATCGTTGTGCATCGCCTGGTGAATGTTTTTTCTCAGAAGATGCAGATGCATTACGTAACCCGCGGCGACAGCTGCGCGGGCGAGGATGATCCGGTGCTCATTGAGCAGATCGTCGGGAAGGTAGTGAGGGTTGAAAGACCGGAGGGTAAACTCGTACCGCCTCATAAATATTCAGATAAAAAGCCAAATTACATTCACAACAGGAGATTGGTACGGATAATTTCGCAAATTTACAGGGTTAAAAGAGTTTTTGGATGATCTGCCCCCAACCCACTGAAGGGGGCTTACCACCACAACCTCCTGCAGGGGTTTACCCCCAACCTCCTGAAGGGGGCTTAAGGGAAGGGTATTAATGGGAAGGGGGTGAAAACGAAATGAAAGGAAAGATCAGACTATTCAGGAAAGCCCTTGGTCTTGTCTGGGAAAGCGCTCCCGGATGGGCCACGGTTAACATCGTGATCTCGGTCCTGCAGAGCATTCTTCCCCTTGCCCTCGTCTGGCTCATCAAGCTTCTCATTGATGAAATAACCGGTGCGGCGCAATCCGGTTCCGGTACATCCGGAATAGCGCCAATGGTGATCGCCGTAGTGGTTGTTTACTTCCTCGATGAAGTCTGCACCGATTCAGGCAATTTCGTACGCAGCAAGCAGTCGGTGAAGCTCGAGGGCTACATGTACAACCTGCTTCATTCAAAAGCTGTAAGGCTCGACCTTATCAACTTTGAGCATCCCGGGTATTACGACTGCCTGTCGAGGGCAACCTCCGAGGCCCCATGGAGGCCGAACAACATCCTCAACAACATAGTTTCGATGTTCAGGGGATTGCTTTCCCTGATGCTGATGGCCGGACTCCTGCTCACCCTTCACTGGAGCGCTGCCATTCTCCTGGTGGTGGTTAATATCCCCGGGGTATGGCTAAGGCTGCACTATGCCGACATCCTTTATCACTTCCAGAGAGAACAGACGCCCGAGGCAAGGAAATCGGCGTATTTCAGCTGGCTCCTTACCGGCGACAGGCCCTCGAGGGAGATAAGGCTGTTCGGGCTGGGGAACTATTTCATTTCGCTGTTTAAGAAATCCTTTAACAAGCAGAAGGAAGAAGAACTGAACATCCTCAGAAAAAGGACAGTCATTGAACTGATATCGGATGTGGTCAAGGCATCTGCAATACTCCTACTGCTCCTGGTTATTGCACGGCGTACGGTTTCCGGAGATCTCAGTCTCGGGCAGATGGCCATGTTCCTGCTGGCCTTCAGGCAGGGGATGACCTACATAAAGGATCTGTTCGTTTCGATGGCCGGGCTTTACGAAGACGGGCTGTATATAGGCGACACATTCGAGTTCCTCGATCTGAAGGAAAGCGTGACAGCCAATCCGCCGGTCACGGTTCCCGCTGAGCTAAAGTCGGAGATCAAAGTTGAAGATATTTCGTTCACCTATCCCGGAAATGACTATGCCACCTTAAACAAGGTATCGTTTGAGATAAAGAAGGGTGAGATAATTGCGCTGGTAGGTCCCAACGGAGCCGGAAAAAGTACCCTTGTAAGGCTGCTAACCCGGCTTTACGATCCGGATGCAGGCTGTGTGAAGTGGGACGGAAATGATATTAAGACGATGGATCCTGATCAGTTCAGAAAATTTTTTTCAGTTGTGTTCCAGGATTTTATGCTGTACAATCTTCCGGCCGGAGAGAACATCAGGATGGGCAATATTGATGCACCGGATCCGGATGAAAAGATAAGGAAGGCCGCGGCTGCCTCTGGTGTTCATGAATTGCTGAACAATCTGCCGAATGGCTACGGCACCACCATCGGGACCCTCTTTCATGACAGCCGGGAACTGAGCTGGGGAGAGTGGCAGAAGATAGCGCTTGCGAGGGCTTTGTTCCGCGAGTCGCCGGTTCTTATACTCGATGAACCATCCAGTTCGCTGGATGCGGACACGGAGTATGAGATCTTCAGCCGGTTCAGGGAGATAGTCAATGGCCGGACATCCATACTGATAACGCACAGGTTCACCAATGTGACCCTGGCCGACAGGATAATCGTGCTGGAGCACGGAAGCATAACCGAAACCGGTTCTCATGACGAGCTGATGAAGATGAAGGGGAGGTATTGGGAGATGTTTCGCAAACAGGCGGGACGGCATGAAGGCGTGAAGGCGTGAAGGCGGGAAGGCGGGAAGGCGGGAAGGTCATGCAAGTCCTGCAAGTCATGCAAGTCATGCAAGTCATGCAAGTCCTGCAAGTCGTTTCTCTGCTCTTATCTGCGTTTTTCATCTGCGCTTATCTGCGAGAAACTTTTTTTCGGGAGGTGAAGGCAAATGTTCTCCTTCACAGGAGGGATTTAATGGCAAAATATTACCAATAATTCTGCCAATTTTGCAAAAAAGTAGCAATTCTGCTTAAAAAAATTAACCCAGAAAAATATTTCAGAAAAAATTCTAAATTTTTTTGGTAAATTCCTGAATATTTGCTATGTTTATTGTTGAAAGTCAGTGCGTGCTAATTTAAACTTATTGGGTTATGACAAGGATTTACAGGGAAAATCTGAAAGTCAGGATCCTAAAGCTGGCCGATATGCAGAGTACCGGTTCGCCTGATGATCTGGCATTCAGATTCAGTGTCAGTAAAAGGACGGTCAAGCGGATAGTAAGCGAGATCCGCGGTGAAGGCCGTAACATAAGATATAGTCCGTCAATAAAGTCGTATGTGACGGAGAAGGAATGTGTTTAGGATAAGTGTTTGCAATAAGGTTCAACAGGTGCGTCTCGCTGCCATATCCTCGTACCTGAGTCAATCCGTGCCACGCGGATGAGGGGTCGTCCTGACCCCCTTGGTCCCCGGAGTTCTGCTGATTTTCCTCCGGGGACCTTCTATAAAACGGGGTACGCGGTACGCGGTACGCGGTACGGGGTACGAGGTACGCGGTACGAGGTACGCGGTACGCGGTACGGGGTACGCGGTACGCGGTATGCGGTACGCGGTGCGAGGTACGAGGTACGGGGTGCGCTTATAAAAAAACCCCGGCTTGAAGGCCAGGGTTAGGCACCGGGGAGGGACACCGGGACAGACACCAGGAGGGACAGGCTGGATCATACAGCAGAGACTATGCAGCAGAGACGGATATTGGCAGGGTCATGTGTGGATGTGGCTTATAAGGTGGATGCATGCAGGACAGATGGCAGCCATTGTTCAGAAGCTTATGTTGAGACCTACCCTGGCGGTGGCTACGACGATCCCCCTGGTGTCGTTCTGGTAGACGCCTTTTATGCTGATGCCGGTCCGGGGACCGGTCTTCATGATGGCTCCGAGGGAGACGGTGTAGCCGGGGGCGGCAACGAAGAAATCACCGTGGGAACTTCCGGACAGGTGGAGTTCCGATGAACTGTATTCAACATCAGGACCGGTGGCTACAACCCAGTGCCACCTCCTGACATAGAATCCCAGTCCGGCTTCCAGATCGAAAATATCCGTCCTGACAGGATAGAAATATCCTGTCAGATCGAGACCTGCAGATTTCACATCCTCAACAAACTCTGTCTCCTCATCCTCATTGAAGAAACTGTAGAAACCGATTGAAGGAGCGACACTGAACCAGGTGGTCAGCGGCTGGATTAACTCGTTATAATAGCAAAATCCGTCAAGGTCGCCTGATCCGGTGAAGGCGTAGCCGGTCTCTATACGGAGAGAATTCACTCCATATTCATAATCCTGCGAAAATGCAGAAGCTGTAATGGATAACACCATAATGACCGAAAGGATGTGATTGTATTTCATCAGTCTATAATTTTTATTTTAATGGCCTGATGGAACCCACGTGTTTGACTTCGTCGAGCTCGCAAGCCCGGTTGAAAATTATATACATACGTGTTTGTGTATTTGATACATGTGGGTTTCTTAACTTTAAATCTCTAATAATCTATGAGTTTACTTTTATTCAAGTTGACCCCCTTTTATTAACGCAGACCCCTTTTTGTTCCTGTTGACCCCCTTTCCCGTTTCCCCCACGGGGGAAAGGCTTCTTGATCAATCGAACCTGTGTTTGAATATACCCTCTTCTCCGTCCCGCAAAGCGGGAAGCTGTGCCGGCTCCTGCCCTCGTGGGGGAAGGTTGGAAAGGGGTGTTGATAATTTATAAATCATTGCAGACATTTTTGCAGTAAGTCATTTATTTCAAAACATAATATACTGATCCATAGCCATTTCTATTAAAATCTGAATCCGAATATCGGTGTTACCGAAAGGCCTTCAAATCCAAGGGCCCAGATAACATTCGAATCAGCGCGTAATCCCAAATAAAAATTGCTTTCGAACTGGTAGTAGTAATCGAGACAGAGGGTAAAGCCGATTTCGTAAAAGAAGTCGCTGTAGCTTGTATATATTGTAATCCCATCAGAGGAATTGAAAATATCTGCATAAGGTCTCAGTAATGACTCTCTTTTCAATTTGAATCCAAGGCCCGGTTCAAGAAAATGCTGACCTTTTATCTTCAATGGTTTTGAAAAAGTTACATCTGCCATTTGCCGAAGCAAAATAGTCTTATAATCTTCAAACAGTCCTTCTTTGATAATCCAGTCAAGTGAAGCAACAGATAACCTGGTATTTATATTGAATCCACTACTTAGTTTATACCCACCATCCAGCCAAATAATTGGTCCATCATAAGTTGTGAATACATCCATATAGTATCCTGCTCCTGATCTGACTGTTAACCGTTCTTCCTGAGAAAAGCCAGGGGAAGTGAATCCCAACAAAATAACCGAACAGATAATTAAATTACGCATTCTCACTATTATTTAATTTTAAAGACCATCCCTCCCCCTACAAAAAAGAAAGTACCCCCATTACTCATATCATGGATTCTTGAACAAACCTGAATCCCGAATTTCTTTGTGAAATTGAATGAAAGGTCCAAGCCTGCATGGTATCCGAAATAATTCACTTTATGTAGATAATAATCCACATACAAATGAGTAAACCTATCTTCAGCAATAAGATATTCATAATCTACGCTTTTCATGTAAAAGCATTTCGCTCTACCATATGAAGCCCCAAAAACAAGATCCGCTGTAAACCAATTCTTTTGAATTGGCCTGCAAAATCCGGAGATACTACCAATTTTCATCATCGCCATTTCCGGTATATCAATAAAAAGGGTTCTCTCAATTTCGGGATAGGGCACTTTAAATACGTAGATGTATTGAGACTGAAAGTGCCCAAATGCTACTTTGATACCATACCAGGATCTCGAAACAGTAAATTCTCCAGAAAACAGTTCACCCCCGGAATATGTATCTGAAAGATCAAAGCTATAATTAGTAGATATGAAAATTTGAGTGGTATCGTTCGCCTTACCTGAAATTGCATTCAAATACAATGTAAAAAAGAAAATTAAAAGTTTCAATAAACGGGGTTTCATAATCCTGATTTTTAAGCCATCCCTTAAGTAACTAAATGAACTTAAGGGATGGCAATAGCAAATTTCTAATAAATTTTCCTCAAAGGAGTTGTTAACAGAAAATCAGCACAGGTAAGCCTTACAGTCCAACCATCTTTCACTTTATCACTCGGTTCCGGATTTGAATTGGTTCTCATAAACCATTCTCTGTCCCATTCAACCAAACCCAAAAAATCACCACTATATGATGCTTTAACTGTAGTCGTTACAGTAGGAGTTAAAGCATCTGCTTTATATGCTACTGATGCGTTTAACGTACTTTCTTTAACGGTATCGTATTCATATACTAACATACACTGCTGTATTTTCTCAGGTCTCCAATTAGTATCCCAGGGAACGAACACACCGTACCAACCTCCATAAGAATGAACAGTCCAGTTATTAATTGCCGCTTTAGCATAGGACCTTGGGTACTTAACTGGAATAACTGTTGAAAATTTGCCAGTTACTGCACCGGTTGATATGTTCATTTCAGGATATCCCCGGGATAATCTCAATTCAAGTTCTCCTTCGAACAGACCACCACAATAGTCAGCACATCTCACTTTTCCAACTTTAACCTCATAAACAGGATCTCCTTTTGCCCCAGATAAAACATCAGCCGAAATACCCTTAGTGTCACCATCATCCTCATCCTTCGGCATGAGCAGAAGCACCATGTTTTTATCGGTATATTCTTCATTCACCTTTACCTGAACCATCTTCTTTCCCTCGAAGCGGTAACCGGTGTTTTCCACGTCGTTGTCGATGGGGTGGGCGGCGACGGTGAAGGACCTGGTTCCTTTTGGGTAGAAGTTCGTAGGATAGGGGCAGTAGATATAGCAACCATTCTTTGAAAGGAAGTTAATCAGACCACTGGCATTGCCTTTGGACTCCGATGAAGTGCATCCGTTAATAAAGCCATCGCGGAGGTTTCTGAATGATCCGGAGACACTCTTGGATTCATCCATGAGGTCGCTGAAGGGCAGACTGTATAATTCGCGGTCTTCCCGTGAAAGGGCAACAAGTTCGTTCAGCACTGCTTCATCCCGGATAACATCGGCAAGGATTTGTGCTGCCTGATCAAGATTTGTCTTGAGAAGCGTTTCAGAATCGGTGAGGGCTCTCCTGCCTGTCAGATCCTGATTAATGGGTCCTGAATCATATTTTTCGCAGCTTGCCAGAGCAAGGCAAACAGCCATAACACAAACAATCTTTTTCATTTTAGAAAAATGTTTTGAATTGAACAATTGGGTTATAAGCCCTTTGTTATTTTATATGTTTGCGGTCGGTGGGGTAAAGAGCCCGGTGGATTGACCGCTTTATCACCGGGGGATTAGTCAGTTCTGTTTCATAGGCACGAGGTTTTTAATGCAGTGAGACATTATGTTTATTCCACAAACAACATTATTTCAGCTTAAAATCAACCCCACCGGACTCCCTTGCACTGTATTGCTATAGCAATATTAAAATGCCCCGGGGCCAGAATAAAATATTTTTGCAATTATTTTTGGAAAAAATGAAAAAAAATTTTCCGCGGTAGTATATATATTAAAAGGTATGGTTTGAAAAAGGCGTTAAGGCATGAAGGCGTTAGGGCGTGAAGGAGGAAAGGTCATGCAGGTCGTGCAGGTCATGCAGGTCATGCAAGTCGTTTCCACTGATAATGACTGGCACAACTGGCAGAACCGGCAGAATCGAATTAATAAAACTCTGTGTTACTCCGTCTTAACTCTGTGTGCCTCCGTGGTTAACTCCGTGCGACTCGTGGTTAAAGAAGGGGGCAGGGGGCAGCGGACTAAACGGTTCTTACAGTTGCATCTTTAATTGAGATTTTACCGGCGCCAAGCGAATTATCTGATCCCAGGAGAAAATCATTGGCAATTGTTGTGATGGATCTGCCTGACTGATCAATATCGACCGGCCGTATATGCCAGTCAGATTTCTGAAAAAGAAGAACCGGGAAACTTTTAATACGTTGTTCCACGTCAATCTCGTTGATCATTGCCTTGTTTTTAGCTTCGCCAAAAACCTCAATCCAGTTAAAGCTGTAGTTCTGAGATATCACGCATATATCAAAGACATCCTTTGGTTCATCGCGGCTGACAACAGCTGTAAGCTTGTTTGTCAGGATATTGAGAGGGGTATCTATAAAACCATATTCATATTTGTTGGTGACACCACACCTGTAAGCAGTATCATTTACAAATTCAACCTTAAGCGCTCCTTCTTCGTCTTCAATATAAAAACGAACAAAATCCTCGTAAATAATGCTTTGTTCCCTCAGGAGCGAAAATTGGCCCGACAGGACTGTTTCAATATCCTTTATCAGATCAGGAAACTCATCACTTTTATTCAGAAAAAAATCCAGATCCTCACTGAAGCGATGATTAAGATAAAATCTCCCCAATGCGGTCCCGCCGGTCAGGTAGAAATTACCAATTACCGGCTTCAAAGCCTGAAGCACCTTATCCTGCGTCCGGTAAAGCCTCCTGTAATCTTTTCCTGACATACTCGTATTTTTTCCTGATTGATTCCGGCCATAATATTCCAATTACATTATCAGTGAGCAAAGTCCTGACTTTTTCGACTGGCACAAGCCGGATGATTGTAAACCATGGCAAACCAGTCAGCATCCTGGCAAACAATTGTTCACGGGTATAATGACCGGCCTTGTCTATCTTACCATCGAGCAGTTCTTCCATCTCGCCGGCTGAGATTGAGTAATCCCACATGACAGACTCCAGTATCTTATGACGTTGCTGCTTGTCCATTCCCTTAAAAGCCAATGTTTCCCAAATATAGTCAATATTTTGCACAGGGGAGGAATTTAAGAACAAGGCATGAAGGCATGAAGGCGTTAGGGCGTGATGGCGTGAAGGAGGAAAGGTCAAGACAAAGTCAGTATTTATTGCTCAACCATCTTTTTTTCCCGGGGAGAAGCAGAGTGTGTTGATTGTTGAAAAAGGCTTGTCTACTTGAGAATAAGTTCAGAGGATTTTGGTGCCAATCAGGTATTTAATGTATCTTTAACAGGCTGATATCTAATCTCGTAAGTTTCCCCTCCCTGGCAAGGAGGGGAAACTTATGGTATAAAATGAGCCTGAATACATACCTGACGCACTAATTGTCACATGTCAATACTCCGAGCGTAGCGTCAGGGCAAGTCACCGAATTCATAAAACTCCGTGTGACTCCCTGGTTAAATTATTGAATATCAATAAATAACTCCGCGTTCCTCCGTGCGACTCCGTGGTTAAATCCCCTGCGACTCCGTGGTTAAAGCAAGGGGCAGGGGGTGAAACTTAGCAAAAAACTGTCCGGGCGGGGAAAGGCAATTACATACGCCATCCTACTTACCTGTATTATTTTTTTCGTCTATTAGCAATTCTATCTTTTCGATAAGTATTGTGACTGGCTGGAAAAGCGGCATTGTTTTTTCGTGATCAAAATCAAAGAAATCACCGTAGTCTCCCTTTTGTCTCCAGTCAAAGAGTTCAACGAAAAGTCTGCCTGATTCCTTATCAATCAATCCCGTTTTAATAAAATGAAGAGTGAATTGATGCTTCAGTCCTGCATGTGAGCTTGCATAAATATCAAATTTGTAAAGAAGTGCTGATATAGCATAGAAGCAAGAGTAATATAGTCTGTTGATTGCAGAATTCCAATGTCCGTTTGTTGCAAGTAGTTTAGCAGCCTCCAGGGTCTCCCTGGAGATTTTTAAACGATAGCTGATGTAATCCGGTTTTATTGATCGGGTCATAACCTGACGCCTTCTCTTTTAATATTCCGATAGAGTGGAGTCACCTTATGTAAGCTATTCCAGACTTGTTTCTGGTAAACGAAAGTAGAAAATACTTCACCTGTCTCGATCTCAATTTCAAAAAGACTATTCCGAAATGATCTTTCGATTTCCGTTGAAACAGGATAATGCGTCAGGATCAAAATGTCCCAGTCAGATTCATTCCTGGCCTCGCCCCTGGCGCGTGAACCAAATAGTATGACCTGAGCTTTAGGATCAATGATCTTAATGCTGCTTTTAATCCGTTTTATTATTTCGTCGTCTTTGGCAGTCATAATGCAAATCTACAAAATAAATGGATTGGCTGAATTGGATGCCACTACTTATCGCTGATGTTAGGGCGGCAAGGCGCGAAGGCGTTAGGGCGTGAAGGAGGAAAGGCGGAAAGGTCATGCAGGTCGTGCAAGTCGTGCAGGTCCGAAAAGTCGTGCAGTCGTGCAGGTCGTGCAAGTCGTGCAGGTCGGATTCTATTGTAAACAACTGGCAGAACCGGCAGAACCGTTCTTACCTTCCTGCCTTCACGCCGTTAAGCCGTTAAGCCTTTACGCCTTTACGCCTTTCACTGCAGCAGCGTCACATTCCCCACCATCTTGTACGGCTTCCCGTCGGCATATTTGCCTTCAACGTACCATACATACACTCCCTGCGGACAGAGCTGGCCTTTGTAGTAGCCGTTCCATGGGACGTTGATATCCCTGCTTTCAAAAATCAGCACACCAAGCCTGTTGAAGATTTGCAGCTTGTAGTTGATCACCTTCTGCCTTATCGGGGGATAGAAGAACTGGTCTATCTCGGTGCCGCCCGTCGGCAGGTCGGTCCTTTCAACAGGACCTGTCTTGTTCGGCGTGAACACCGTCGCAAACCTGATCTCCCCTACCGGCTCGACAGTCACTGCCGGCGCCAGTTTGTACATATCCGTGCAGCCGTTCGCCGAATAAGCCCAGAGGGTTATGTCGTATATGCCTTCATCCAGGTACCTGTGATACGGCTCCCTGACCTTCGAGGTGTCGCCGTCACCAAAGTCCCACAGGTAAGATGTGGCGCCCTGACTCAGGTTGAAGCACCTCACCCTTTCATCATTCACATATACCATCGGCGGGGTGATCTCGAAGTAAGCCTTGGGCGAAGGCCATGCCTCCACCACCTGTGTCCACATCGAGTTGCCGCCCGGACCGGTTACCACAAGCTCTACCCTGTAGGAACCAGGTGTGAAGTAGGTATAGGTCGGGTTCTTCGCCGTCGATACGCTACCGTCGCCGAAATCCCAGTGGTATGTAGTTCCGGGTACTTCGGTGTTGAGAGAAGTGTTGTTTATATTGACATACAACGGCGCGCATCCCGAAGGTATCAAATCGAACATCGCCACAGGAGCCGGAGGAACGACCGTCACATCATGACTTACGCTGTCGGAACAATGAGCGTTCGACGCTATAAGCGTTACCGTGTAGGTACCTACATCATTATAGGAGTGCACAGGCTCCTCTTCAGTTGAAGTTGTATTGTCACCGAACCTCCAGAGCCAGTTCCAGGTGCCGTCGTTGGTCTGGTTGCTGAACTCAACCTGGTTGCCCGCAGGATCAAACACCTGGGTTACAGGATCGGCGGTGAACTGAGGCAGCGGAACAGGCATCACGGTTATGTCGAAGGTCTTTGTATCAACACAGTTGTAGAATGATGTCGTCGTGAGCCTTACAGTATGCACCACGGGCGCTGTTGTAAGGTTGACGTAGAGATGCGATGACACGTTGGTTGCATATCCCGACACTCCGTCGCCATACTCCCAGAAGTACCTTGTGGCGCCCGGAAGAGCGGTGAAGGTTATCGAATTGCCCGAGCAGATAACATCTATATTGGGTGTGAAGGAGGCATCGATGGCCGGGTAAACGGTAACCAGCGAGGTGTACTCTGCAAAGCAATTGCCTGCCGATCTCACTCTCAGTTTCACGTTGTAGTATCCTATGGAACCCGGATCAGAGTTGACAAAAGTATGAACAGGATTCTCGTTTGATGAATCGAGAGGCGATCCGTCGCCGAAATCCCACCACCATTCCGCGATTGCTGTCATATCCTTGGTAAAGGAAACTTCAAGCGGAGTGCAACCGTACTCTACATCCTGGGTGAACTGTGCCGACGGGTAGTCGACTGTCACTGTCAGATCGTCGTTTGCGGTACAACCGTTGCTGTCTGTTACCCTGTAGTTGAGATTGTACGAACCGGTGATGAACGAGTTGAATGTCGGCGACTGTACGGTGTAGCTATTCAGCGGACCAACATCGCCGGTCCAGCGGTGCTGTGACCATGTGCCTGAGCCGCCTGACGGATTTCCGTTAAGTACGAGCGGAACACCTCCGCATGCTGCAAGTGGATCGATGGCGCTGAAGTCAACCACGGGATTGGGGTTAACCGTAAGGATAGCCTCATTGGTGTAAGTGGTCGAACAGATCGTATGAAGCGCCAGCCTGAAACGGTAGCCGTTCATTGAAACCGGTGCATTCAAAATGGCCAGCTGCTGTGTTATGGCTCCGAGATATGTTGCATCATCGGTAATGTCGGTCCAGCCTGCTCCTGTGTTCACCTGCCAGTGAAGCGAGGTATAGCCTGTACCATTTGCCATGAAGGTTGTTGAAGTATTCTCGCATATAGTCCCTGGCTGAGGCTGGATAGTAACTGCCGGAGGATTGATAACCCTCAGGATGGCAAAGTTGGTATTCACCGGTACTCCGCAGACACCAGAGGCCACTGCCCTGAATATCCAGCCGTTGAATGACGTCTGTGCATCCGTGACGGCAAGTGTTGCTGTCTGGGAACCGCTGAAGTTTGCATCATCGGCAACAGGATCGAATCCCGTGCCTTTGTTTACATACCACTGCCAGCTCACTGCCGTACCGTCGGCAGAAGCTTCAAATAAGGCATCCTGCCCAAGACAAATGGTTGAATCCTCAGGATGAAGCGTTATCTCGGGAGCAGTGTTCACGGTAAGTGTTGCATCGGCCGAAGTAACAGTTGTTCCGCAGCCGGTAACCTCAACATGATATACGAATCCGTCCATACCCCTTACTGTGTTGAAGATCTGAAGTGTCGGAGTCATAGATCCGAAATAAGTGCCACCATCAGCCACGGCATTGAATCCTGTACCTTCATTCACAAACCACTGGTAAGTAAGGTTGGTGCCTGTTGCAGTCACCCTGAAGCTTGCAAGTGTGAACTCGCACACTGCAGGCGGCGGCGTGAATGAAGTTATAACAGGCAGGTCACTGACTATCACCACGGCAGTGCCGCTTAGGTTCGGCGAAGGCTCAGTCACGTCACAGAAATTGGCATCCATTACGCTGATAAGGCTGTAGGTTGTGGTTACAGCAGGGGTGACAATGATATCGTCGCCGCTGTTGTAGTTATTGACAACACCGTGGTTGGCAATGTTGACCGTGAACGGACCCGTGCCGCTTAGCATTGTTATTCTTATAACAGAGCTTCCTCCCGGACATATCGTTGCACCACCGGTGAGGAAGGCAACGGGACGCGGGTTGACAAGCACTTCGACAACGTTGCTGTACACCGGCATGCATGTTCCGGAAGTCACCATTCTCCTGTAATACTGGGTATAGGTGGCACCTGAAGGAGGTGTGTATTCGTTTGAACTTGCATTGGCTGCAATGTTAACAAACGGTCCGGCCGCGTTGGTCGACGACTGCCACTGGTATGTATATGCACCCGGACCGCCTGCAGGACCAGTCACCTGAGTGATTGGTCCAGGATTATCGCCGTAGCATACCACCTGGTTGTCCTCTATTGAACCCGGAGTGAGATCATCGGGCTGGGTAAGGTTGATAACAGCCTGTGCAGAGCAACCGTTTACATCGACAACCGTCACTCTCACCAGTCCTGCCCCTGCATTGAAGAAAGTCTGTGAATTGAATCCGGGCGCTGCCACCGTACCTCCTGTGGTGTTATCATCCACCAGGAAGGTGTAAGGCATTGTACCGCCGGATGCATAGAATGTCCCCATGCCGTCGTTGTCGCCGAAGCAGTCGAGAACCACGTCTCCGGTAGATGACAGAGTGAGCTGAAGTGGTTCGGTTATCAGCAGGTTCGGATAAAGCATTGCCGAGCAGTGCGGATTGGCAGCATCACGGATCATAAGGCTGTAGGCGGAAGGCGGAAGGCTTAAGAAAGTTCCGGATGATTGCCAGCTTCCACCGCCATTGATTGAATATTCGTAGGTTCCGTATCCGCCCGCAGGATTTGTAATTGTAATTGTACCATCATTGAAGCCGTTGCACGAGACCTCGGTCTTGCTTATCGTTGCCGAAAGCATTGCCGGCTGTGTGATTATATACGCGTTGTTAAGAACAATTATGCATCCCTGATGAGCGGCATCCCTGATGAGGATGTTATAGCTGCCTGCTATGAGGTTGGTAAAGACACCTGTGGAATTCCATGAACCGCCCCCGTTGATGCTGTATTCGTATGTCCCATATCCGCCGGTCGCGCCAGTGATTGTAATTGTACCATCATTGCCGCCGAAACAACTGACGTTCGCGCTGTTGATAGTGGCCGAAAGGACTGCAGGTTCGGAAATAAGTTCGGGGTTCAACGTGACAATGCATCCGTTATTTGCCGCATCTCTAATCCTTATGTCATATGTTCCAGGTTCCAGGTTACTAAATGTGCCGAATCCCTGCCATGTAAGACCTCCGTCAATACTATACTGGTAAGTGCCATATCCTCCTGACGGATTGGTGATGCTGATGGTGCCGTTATTGGCGCCGAAGCACGTAACATCGGTCCTGGTTACAGTGGCTGTGAGCACGGCAGGCTCCGTAATTACAAGTGCAGGGTTCAGGGTTATAAAGCATCCCGGATCTGCTGCATCACTGATCCTGACGTCATAGGTTCCGGGTTCAAGGTTGTTGAATGTTCCCGATCCCAGCCATGTTGTACCGCCATCGATACTATATTGATATGTACCATAGCCGCCGGTGGCCCCGGAGATCGTTATCGTGCCATCATCAGAGCCATAGCATGATATGGCTGCACTGTTTACGTTTGCTGCAAGAATGGCCGGCTCGCTGATACGGAATGAACCATTGAGCACGACAACGCAGAGCGGATATGCTGCATCGCGTATCTGTACATTGTAGTAGCCCGGGGCGAGTGAACCGAAGCTGCCGCCCGGCTGCCAGTCGAGACCGCCGTTGATGCTGTATTCGTATGTGCCGTAGCCGCCTGCAGGTGCCGTGATTGAAATGGTACCGTCATTTGCGCTGAAACAGGTGACATTGGTGCCGCTGACCACCCCTGCCAGTTTATCCGGCCGGGTTATTGCCAATGCCGGATCGAGTGTTATCGAGCAGGCAATATTGGCTGCATCCCTTATCCTGACATCATAGGTTCCGGGAGCCAGGTAATTGAAGATACCCGAAGTCTGCCATGCAGCGCCGCCGTTGATCGTGTACTGGTAGGTTCCATAACCTCCGGCAGCTCCTGTTATCTCTATCCTTCCATCGTTGGCGCCGTTGCATGTAACCATAGACGCCGTGACCGTTGCAGTAAGAACAGGAGGTTCAGTAATCTCAAGCGCTGCATCGAGTATCATAACGCAGGCCGGGTGTGCCCTGTCGCGTATCCTGACATCATAGGTGCCCGGAGCCAGATTGCTGAAGTTGCCTGTTGGCTGCCAGCCTGTTCCGCCGTTGATGCTATAATCATAGGTTCCGTAGCCGCCAGACGGGGAGGATATTACTATTCTTCCGTCATCGGCGCCGAAACAGGTTACATCGTAGCCGGCCACAACCGCGGCCAGCACACCCGGTTCGGTAATTACAACCGACGGATTGAGAATTATTACACAGGCCTGATTTACAGCATCCCTTATCCTGACATCATAGATTCCGGGAGCAAGGTTGCTGAAACTGCCTGCCAACTGCCAATTGCCACCTCCATCGACTGAATACTCATAAGTGCCATATCCGCCGAGCGGGTTGGTGATGTTTATTATGCCATCATTAGAGCCATAGCATTCTATGGCTGTACTATTTATGGTTGCCCTGAGGATCTGAGGCTGTGTGATTGCAAGAGCATTGTTGAGAACTATGACACATCCCGGATTGGCAGCATCCCTTATCTGAACATTGTATGTACCCTGTCCGAGACCGGTGAAACTGCCGGATGCCTGCCATGCGCCGCCTCCGTTGACTGAATACTGATAAGTGCCATAGCCGCCTGTCGGATTGGTAATGGTTATTGTTCCATCAGCCCCTCCGAAACAGGTAACATTGGCGCTTGCAACATCGGCATCAAGAATAGCCGGTTGTGTGATATCAAGCGAAGGATCAAGAATGACCTCGCATGTAATGTGTGCGACATCCCTCATTCTTACTTCATAGGTACCCGGAGTCAGACTGGTGTAATTGCCTGTAAACTGCCAGCTGCCACCTCCGTCGATTGAATACTGATAAGTTCCGTATCCGCCTGCAGGATTGCTGATTGAAATAATGCCGTTATTGGCACCGAAACAGGTTATCATTGTGGGAGTAACCGTAGCTGAGAGTATGGAAGGTTCTGTAATCTCCAGTGCCGGATTAAGGATAATGACACAGGCCGGATTGGCTGCATCTGCAATCCTTACGTCATAGGTTCCGGGTGCAAGGTTATCAAATGTGCCTGATGCCTGCCAGTTTAATCCGCCGTCAATACTGTAAATATAGGTGCCGTATCCGCCCAGAGGATTGGTGATGGTAATCCTGCCGTCATTCTGGCCGTTACATGTAACGGCCGTACCAGCTACATTGGCAGACAATACTGCAGGTTCGGTAATCTGTAGGGCCGGACGAAGTGTTATCTCGCAAGCCGGATTTGCAGCATCCCTGATTTTTACATTATAGAATCCCGGTGACAGGTTTGTAAAGCTGCCGTCATCTTCCCAGGTTGTTCCGCCGTCTATTGTATACTGATATGTTCCGTATCCGCCCAACGGATTGCTTATCGTTATTGTACCATCGGCTGCACCGTTGCAGGTAACATTGGCACTGGCCACTGTTGCTGAAAGCACAGGAGGTTCTGTTATCTGAAAGGCAGGATTGAGGGTTATAAAGCAAGCCGGATTCACCCTGTCACGCATTCTTACATCGTAAGTTCCCGGTGCCAGGTTGCTGAAATTCCCTGCCAACTGCCAACTGCCACCTCCATTGACTGTAAATTCATAGGTGCCATAGCCTCCCGAGGCCCCGCTGATGGTAATAGTGCCATTATTGGCGCCGAAACAGGTCGCGTCGGATTTCAGTAGAGACGCACTCAGTGCGTCTGGTTCGGTAATAATTACCGCGGGATTAAGGATGATCACGCAAAGCGGGAATGCCCTGTCGCGTATCCTTACATCACAGGTACCGGCTGAAAGACCGGTGAACACCGGCGTATCCTGCCAGTTTGATCCGCCGTCGCGGCTGTACTGGTATGTACCGTAGCCTCCGGCCGGATTGGTTATCGTTATGGTTCCGTCATTTGCCCCGAAACAGGTGATGTCGGTCTTGTTAACGGTTCCCGTCAGTTGTGCCGGTCCGGTTATCTGTAAGCCCGGATTGAGCGTCTTCATACAGGTTGGATTGACCTGATCCCTGATCATAACAACATAGGTACCGGGAGCAAGTCCGGTGAAGGTTCCGGAATTTTCCCAGTTGGCGCCGCCGTCGATGCTATATTCATAGGTACCGAATCCGCCGGTTGCACCTGATATTGTAATCGTACCGTCATCTGCACCGAAACAGGTAATATTGGACCTGTCGACCATTGCATTCAGCGGCTGAGGCTGAGTAAGGGTGATGTTGGCCATCGCCGAACAGCCTTTGGCGTCGGTGACGGTAACAGCATAGTAACCCTCGTTTAGACCCGATATATCTTCAGTTGGTGCAGTAAATCCGTTGGGACCTGTCCATGCAATTCCGAACGGTGCGGTTCCATCGGTGATCGTCATATCAACAGCACCTGTTGCCACATTGTAGCAGATCAGATTGGTTCCGGCGAGTGAAAGCGAAGGCGGCTGGTTGACGTTGATTGTTGCAGTTCCCGAAAGCACTCCGTCGCAGTTGTTAAAGTCGGTGAGCGAAGTGAGAGTGTAGGTTGAGCTGACCAGCGGCGATACGTTCACCGTGTAAACATTGTTCGGATGGTTGGTTACCGGTACAGTTGTAGTTCCGTCGCTGTATGTGAAGGTGAAGGGAGCGACTCCTGTAAAGGTAATTGTAAGTGTTGCCGCACTTCCCCTGCAGAGTTCAGCGTTGCCGCTTATTATTCCGGTCGGTTTCGGGAAGTAGGTTATTGTCGTGCTTCCCGTTCCGGTTGCAGTGCACCCGGTGGCGTCGGTTACATTCACTATTGTGTATGTGCCGGCCAGGGTTGCATTTATTATATAAGGATTGTCGCTGGTGGTCACCGGAGCCTGTGCAGCGCCGTTTATTGCATATGTGAACTGGAATGGAGCTGTGCCAATGAACGAGACGTTCAGCGGCCTGGTTCCTCCGTCGCACATGTTGCCTCCGTTGCTTATGTTGGCTGAAGGCTGAGGATTTACAGTTACGGAGAACGGATTATGGTTGGTGACGCATCCGGCGATACTGGTTTCGCGCACCGAAATGGTTCCGCCCACATTTCCGAACATCACCGGGATGGAGCTTGCCGATGGATTGCCTATTATCGCGGCTCCGCCCGGAAGTGTCCAGCTGTAGGTCGATCCCGGCCTGTCGGTTACACTGTAGGTATGTGTAGTGTAAGCGCAGACGACAGCATCGCCTGTTATGTCTTCCTTTGCAGGACTTTCCCATACCTGAACCGGCAGGGTGAAAGGATCGCCTGAACATCCAAGCGAGTTGGTCTCGTAAACTGTGATATTACCCGTTCCCGGTGTCAGGGCGGCGGATATCATTATGGCGTTGGTATTGAAGTCGAATGTCTTGATACCCACTGCCGGATCGACTGTCCAGTGGAATGATGAACCGGCCACCGGGGCCACTGTGTAAACAACAGGATTGTCACCCACGCATAGGTCGTCCCTTCCGCTTATGGCCGGAGGCATTGGCTCCTGGTTTATAGTAATGATAACCGGAACTGCATCGCCGGCACAACCGTCGGCGCTTACCGGGATGATGTCATAGGTTGCCGTAATCGGAGCTGAAGTCAGGTTGTCAATGATATCTGTTATATGCAATGTGCCAGCCGGATCTGCAGCTACATTGACACCTGCCGTACCCTGTGCCGGTCCGTTGCTGATCGTCGGGGCATTCCAGTTGAATATGGTTCCTGCAGGAGTGTTCGCGGGAACAAGCATTATCTCGTAATCTATCGGAACTCCTGAGCAGACAGTCTTTATCTGTCCGGGCACTATCACCGGCTGGGGACGGATGGTCATCACCACATCGACCGGATCGCCGAAGCAGTCGGGCGCCAGCACTGGCTGTACACGGTAGGTGACGGTCTTGTTTACACCGGTAAGGTTGGAGTAAATATCGGCCGACAGGAAGGTTGCCGGCGCTGTTCCATTTGGAATAACGGCATTCGTACCGGCAGGTGTCAGGCCGCCTTCATAATTGACTGATATTATATTGTAATGTGACGGAGTCACCGATCCGGCTGCCTCCTTAAGCACAAGGCCGATGGCGGTGTTGCTGCACACAAAGGCGCCCAGACCAGCATCGAGGACCGGTTCGGAACCGACTGTGATTACTATATCGACAGGCTGACCCGCGCATCCGTTGTAGTAAGGAGTTATTGTATAGGTTGCTGTGCCGACCAGACCGAGAGTGTTAATGAAGGTGTCGGTGATATTGGCCGGTGAAGCGCTGTTTCTTGCCGTTCCGCCTGTGAATGCAGGATCTACCGGATTAAGGACGGGGGCATCCCATCTGAATGTAACGCCTGCGGCCGGATTGGTGAAATTATCAAGCTGAATTTCGAAGTCAAGGGCATTGCCCGAGCAGGCGCCCGCAGTCTGATCCGGGGTTATCACCGGTTCAGGCTTCACAATTATTGTGATGTCGACCGGATTGCCTTCGCAGCCGTCAGCGCTGACCGGAACTACGGTGTAGACCACGTTGACGTTGGCAGATGTGGTGTTGAGCCAGGCATCGTCCGCGATGGAGGAAGACGGAAGACCGGAGCCCGAAGACGGAAGTCCGGCTAAAGCAGTCAATCCGTTTGAATTGATGTTCGTTATATTATAAGAAGCTGCTGCTACACCTCCGGCGTTGACTGCCAGGGTGATGCCGGTTGCTTCGCGGCTGCAGACTGTAGTGCCCGGTGTAGCCATTACCGGCTCAGGATTGACAGTAATGGTTACAGTGGTCGGATTGCCGGTACAGTTTGAAGCGCTGACCGGTACCACTGTATAGATAACATTGACGGGGACGGGGGTGGTGTTTCTCCAGGCATCATCAGCGATGGAAGAAGCCGGAAGACCGGAGCCCGAAGACGGAAGTCCGGCTGAAGCAGTCAGTCCGTTTGAATTGATTGATGTTATGTTATAGCTTGCCGCTGGTACGCTTCCGGAAGCTGTTGCCAGGTTGAAATTGAGAACCTCATCGCTGCAGACAATAGCATCGAGATCAGCAAGAACAGGCTCGGGATTGACGGTGATTGTAACTGTCTGTGCATTACCCTGGCATCCTGCCGCGCTTACGGGAACTACAGTATAGACTACATCGACGGGACCGGATGTGATGTTGGTCCAGGCGTCGTTTGCAATGACATTGGACGGAAGACCGGAGCCCGAAGACGGAAGTCCGGCTGAAGCGGTCAACCCGTTTGCATTTATTGAAGTAATATTATAAGAAGAAGCTGCAACGCTTCCAGCTGCAGTTGCAAGGCTGAATCCAAGTGGCTCGTCGCTGCATTTGGTGTCATTGAGAGATGCCAGGACGGGCTCGGGATTGATTGTGACAGTCATAGTATAGGTATCGCCGGAACAGCCGTTCACTCCGACGGGAACGATGGAACAGACTACATTCACGGGAGCGTTTGTGGTGTTGGTCCAGGCATCGTCCGCTATGACATTGGCCGGAAGACCGGAGCCCGAAGACGGAAGTCCTGCTGAAGGGGTAAGTCCGTTGGCATTGATAGCTGTTATATTATAGCTGGCGGCGGGTGAACTGCCGGGGGCAAGGCTCAGGTTGAAGCCGAAGGCAGCGTCGCTGCAGATGCTTCTGTCGAGGTTTGCCAGGACAGGCTCGGGCCGTACAGTAAGTGTTACATCAACCGGGTTGCCTGCACAGCCGTTGGCGCTTACAGGAACAACTGTATAGACAACGTTGACATTGCCGTTGGTCTTGTTGGTCCAGGCATCATCGGCTATAACGCCGGCAAGGAGTCCGTTCCCCACGGCAGGCAAACCGGCCGAAGAGATCAGTCCTCCGTCATTTATATTTGTTATGTTGTAGGCAGCTGCCTGAACGCTTGTCCCTGCCACTGCAAGGGTTATTCCCGAGGGAGCATCGCTGCACACCGCGTTTGAAAGATTGGCAAGCGAAGGCTCCGGATTTACAGTAATTGTTATTGTGCGCGGATCGCCCTGGCAGCCTGCTGCGCTGACCGGGACAACGGAGTAAACAACATCGACGGGGGCATTTGTGATATTTGTCCAGGCATCGTCCGCTATGACATTGGACGGGAGGCCGGAGCCCGAAGACGGAAGTCCGGCTGAAGCGGTCAAACCGTTTGCATTGATCGAAATGATATTATAGTTTGCTGCCGGTACGCTGCCTGTTGCAACAGCAAGACTGAATCCCAGAGGCTCGTCGCTGCACTTTGTTGTGTTCAGTGTTGCAAGTGCAGGCTCGGGATTGACCGTGATGGTCATAGTATAGGTATCGCCGTAGCAGCCGTTAGTCCCAACAGGAACTATTGAGTAGACGACGTTCACGGGAGCGTTGGCAGTGTTGGTCCAGGCATCGTCCGCTATGACATTGGACGGAAGACCGGAGCCCGAAGACGGAAGTCCGGCTGAAGCGGTAAGACCGTTTGCATTTATCGAGGTAATGTTATAGGATGCTGCCGGACTGCTTCCAGCGGCAACACTGAGATTGAACCCAAGTGCCTCATCGCTGCACTTTGAGGTACTGAGGTTTGCAAGGACAGGCTCAGGCTGTACTATCAATGTGACATTTTCCTGAGCGCCAGGGCATCCCTGGGAACTTACAGGAACGACAGCATAAACAACGTTTACATTACCACTGGTCTTGTTTGTATATGCATCATCAGCAATTATATTGGCCGCGAACCCCGTACCGCTCGCCGGAGCCCCCGCTGACACGGGAAGACCATTCATGTTGATCGATGAAATGTTATAGGCTAGTCCTGTTATAGTTGGTCCTGCATTTGATATTGCCAGAGTGATTGCTGAAGCTTCATCGCTGCAGACTGTGTTGCTGAGCGGTGCAAGATCGGGGATATCGTTTATATTAAAGGTATGGGGCGGTGTCATCCATGGACCGATTCCGCAGCCGTTTGAACCTGCAACGGTCACCGAATAGGTTCCGGGAGCTATGCCGGTGAGGTCAATTGATATCTGGCTTGCTGCAGTTGTTGCATTGCTTGTACCGGGGATCCACGAGAAATCCCATATATATTCTATTGCAGTTGCAACATTTGAAACATCGAGGTTAAGGGTTCCGTTGCGGCAGATGTTTGTTAACCCCGACATGAAAGCCGGGGCAATTGTAGGCGGACCCGGGTTGACTGTTACCGGATAGGGAGTTGTTGTTTTGTTGCAGCCAGTGGCTGTGATTGTTTCCGCAACGGTGACGCTGCCGTTGCCGACAGTGTTCCATCGTATTGTTACAGAATTGCCGGTTGATGATCCGACGATTGTACCGAGAGAGGTTGACCATGAATAGGTATGTCCCGCAACGGAAGGAGTTGTGTATATTTCCTCGTCATTCTGGCAGACATTGTTAGCGCCGGAGATAACCGGATCGGGCAGCGGGTTGACTGCCACATCGACCGTTGTGGATGTGGAACCGCATCCGAAGGTTGCAGTGCGGCGATACCTGTAAGTGCCCGGAGTGTTCATGGTCTCGCTGAAGGTGGCCAGTGAGCCGGTAAGGGGTGTCCATGTGCTGAACGGCGAAACTGACCTGTGCCAGCTGTAGGTTGGTCCTGATGATGCAGGTAACCCTGTGGTAGATGCAGTAGTACTAAGTATATTGACAGTACCGCCGGCGCAGATAGGTGAACTGCTGATGGCTCCCGCGTTGTGAGTAGTTGAATAGACCGTTACATCGGCTGTGGTGCTTACGGGCGTTCCGCATCCGAAAGTTGCAGTGCGGCGGTAGAGGTAGTTACCGGGTGTTGCAATAGTCTCGGTGATGGTTGCACCTGTGCCCGGACGGGCAGTCCACGCGGTGTAAAGAGGACCTGGAGCTCTGTGCCAGCTGTATGTGGGTACTGAGGAAGCAGGGGCGCCGGTTGAAGCTGTTGAAGCGCTTGCTATTGTGAACGCGCTTCCCGCGCAGGCCGTGGTATTTGAAATTGAGCCGGGATTATGGGTTGTTGAAAAGACATTGATGTCGGTGGTTGCAGTGACAGCCGAACCGCATCCGAAAGCAGCCCTTCGTTCGTACCTGTAGGTACCGGGGGTTGCCAGGGTTTCGGTGAAGGAATCACCCAAACCCGTAAGGTTCGTCCATGCCGTAAATCCGGGACCCGGGGCCCTTCTCCAGCTGTAGTTGGGACCTGAAGATGCAGGCGCGCCGGTTGATGCAGAAGTAATATTATTGATTGTGATCGGATCGCCCGGGCAGACATCGTTGCCGTCGATAGCGCCGGCAACATGCGTTGTTGAAAATACGGTTACATCTACTGTTGTCGTGACCGGAGTTCCGCATCCGAAGGTTGCCGTGCGGCGGTATCTGTAAACACCGGGAGTGCTCACCGTCTGACTGTTGGTGGCGCCTGTGCCTGAAATCAATGTCCATGTGCCGAAGCCCGGTCCGGTTGACCTGTGCCAGCTGTAAACCGGTCCTGATGATGCCGGAGCGCCTGTTGTAGCGCTCCCCCCGTTGGCAATGGAAACTGTCTGTCCGCTGCAGATGTTTGAGCTTGTTATCGAGCCCGCGTTATGGCTTGTTGAATAAACGTCTACATCGACGGTGGCGCTAACCGGAGTTCCGCATCCGAATGTTGCCGTGCGGCGGTAGCGGTATGTTCCCGGTGTTGCCATGGTCTCGCTGAAGGTGGCGTTTGTACCCGAAAGAGCTGTCCAGACTGTGTAGGGCGACACGGACCGGTGCCAGCTGTAGGTGGGACCTGATGATGCCGGAGCGCCTGTGGAGGCAGCTGTCGTGCTTGTAATATTGACGGCGCTGCCCGGACAAATGCCTGATCCGGCAATGGCGCCCGGATTATGGGTGGTTGAATAGACTGCAAGTGTCAGATCCCTGTCATTTGAATTGCATCTCGGATCGGTTGCATATCTGAGGAAAATGTTAATGTTCCTGTTCCCGGTTGTTGATCCGACATTTACAGTGATCTGGCGTGTGCCCTGTCCTGATGCTATTGTAAGGCCCGGACCGACGCTCCATACATACTCCATGGCCCCTCCGATAGGTTTTGTCATTGTTACGGCAGGGACACTGTAAACAAGGCCGTTTACATTTGGGCAGGTGCCGGTAGGACCGGTTACCGGACCGGGACGCTCGATCTCTTCCCTGATTGTAAGAGTCACCTCTGTGGCGGGGCTCATGCAGAACAGGCCGCTGGTTTCCTGGTCGGTTACCCAGAAAGAGTAGACACCGGGGGCGGTTTGTGTAGGGATGTATGTGGCACCTGTTCCTACATTGGTTGTAAGAGCGGCATCTGAATACCAGGTCAGAGTACCTGCCGGGGCGCTTGTAACCGTAAGTGTGCGGTCCTCGCCGAAGCATATTGTGCGGTCCGGAGCTGTGGGAGCATCGGGTGCATCCACCACGAGAATCCTTATATGCTCAAAAACCGGCGGGTCAGCCGGGTAGGGATTGCACTTGTTCCAGTTGCGCAGGTAGACATCGAAGTATTCACCTGCGCGGCAATCCTCGGGGATCAGAATTGTCTGGCTGAGTTGTCCCGTGGCCGTTATCGGCCCGATTACCGGAAGTTGTTCATAGCCGTTGACCGTTGTAGCCGGGTTTGCTCCCCCGATGATGACGGGGGCGAGGGTGCCGAGTGTTGTGCCGATTGTGTTTTGGATGCCGCCGCCATTATCCTCACCGTACACCCACTGGATTGTTCTGGGTTCATCGTTCGGAGGAGCGGGTGTTCCGTCGGGAAAGGTCGGGTTCTGGCAGTTCCAGTCGCTGATATCCCTGAGTGTAAGAATGTGTTCCGAACCTTCACAGACCTCAACCACGGCAGTCTCGCCAGAGGCTACATCCTCGATGATTAATTGACCGTCGTTATCGCCCTGGTCGCGGCCATGGACGTCGATTGGATAGGTTACAAGGCTTACTTCACCGCAGGGATTCCGGACTGTAAGGGTAACATTATAGACACAGTTTAATGCGGTGTTATAAACGTGTGTAAAAAAGTTAATGTCTGTCGGAATATCATTGTCCGTAGTTGAAGTATAAGTATTGGTGGTCCCGTCGCCCCAGTTAAGGCTCCATGTGGTTCCTGCAAATAAACCTGTTCCGTTAACATCAGTTTGTTTCCCAGGTGATATGGGATCAGTATCGGGTAACTCCATAGTAAAAATTGCCATTTGTCCTTTATTCACACAGACAGAAGGAACGGGAAAACCGGTGAGAAGGTAGACGGGGGGACAGGGAAGCGTAGTTGCATTTATTCTAATTGAATTTGTTTGAATAATTCCTCCACTACTCTCAGCGACAAAAAAAACAGAATAACCATGGTTTGCATTTGGTACGTTAAGAATAGATTGGAGATTTGATCCAACATCACCAGCATTAACAGGGACATTTGCCACTGCAACCCAACCACCTCCAATTCCTGATAAAGCAACACTTTTAATTGTTGCACCTGTATAATTAGTTGTAGTAATATAATTAAGTACTGCAATGTATACCCTACCCGTCATATTAATGCCGTAAGCAGATGTTAGAGAAAGCGGGCCAGTAACAGGAACTGCAGGCGTACCGGTAACCCAAGATGGGGCCTGTCCTAATGATACAGCCAATGACCCAAAACTAAATAATAGTAACAAAAGGTATTTTTTTGCTTTAAGCATTAAAGCTTTTTGTTGTTTAAACGGAATCAACGCTACCATATCAGGTTATTTAGGTTGCCTGTCTGTTATAAATAAGCCCGGATTGAACGGGACTAAAAAATGTTATCGGGTAGAATTTATTCTATAAGCAACCGGTGTGTTAGGTAGGATATAAACGCAGAAAAGGGGGGATTATTATACGGCGTAAAGGCGAAAAGGCGTAAAGGCGTAAAGGCGTAAAGGCGTAAAGGCGTAACGGCGTAACGGAGGAAAGGAAGAACGGCGTAACGGCGTAATGGCGGAACGGCGTAACGGCGTAACGGTAAGAGATTTAATTAAGTTGATATTTTTTTGTAAAAAGATCTAAAAGTGATATTTTTACTACAGTGCTAACAAATTCCATTATTAACCTTTAAAATCGCTGCATTATGGGAGATTTCACCAAACTTCGCGTATGGCAAATTGCCAAAAACCTTGCTGTTAACATCTACAAGCTCACCAAATCGTCAAAATTCTCAAGAGATTTTGGCATGATTGATCAGATTCAAAGGGCTGCAGTCAGCATCTCTGCAAACATCGCAGAGGGTGACGAACTTGACACGGACAAACAGTCCGTTCGCCATTTCTATATAGCTAAAGGTTCTGCAGCAGAATTACAAACACTACTGATAATCGGTTCAGAAATAGGATACATTGAACTTCAATTGGCCAATGATCTTATTAACGAATGTAAAGTAATTTCTGTAATGCTGTTGAAAATAATAAAAGCCAGAAGCTGAACGAAACGGCGTAAAGGCGTAAAGGCGTAAAGGCATAAGGGCGTAAAGGCGTAAGGGCGTAAAGGCGTAAAGGCGTAAAGGCAAATCAAAGATTTGCTACAGAAGAAGGCTGGAGGCCTTCAATGTGAATAACCGTGGGTGAGACGAAGTCGAAACCCACGGCAGGCCGCCCCCCCTGATGTCTAACCCTGAAAGTGTGGGAGAAAAGCCGTGAAGGGGAAAACGACTAATGGAGATACGACTTGAGGGCGTGAAGGTGCATTACAGTTTGGAGGCTATGCTGAACGGATCCCCTCCTCCGCCTTCGTCTCAGGACTTCGGAGGACGAAGCAGGAGGGGATCCGTTTGACGCAGACCTGCAGGACTTGCAAGACCTTCTTGCCGTTAAGCCGTTAAGCCGTTAAACCGTTAAGCCGTTAAACCGTTAAGCCGTTAAGCCGTTAAGCCTTTACGCCTTTACGCCTTTCTCCTTTCACTGCAGCAACGTCACGTTCCCTACTTTCTTGAACGGCTTTCCGTCCTGGTATTTGCCTTCGACAAGCCAGACATAGACTCCCTGCGGACATAGTTCTCCCTTGTAGTAACCGTTCCAGGGGACATGGATATCGTGGCTTTCAAAGATAAGGACTCCCCACCTGTTGAAGATCTGAAGCTTGTATTTCACAACTTCCTGGCGTATGGCCGGATAAAAGAACTGGTCTACATCAGTGCCGCCTGTAGGAAGGTCTGTCCTGTCAATGGGACCATTTTTATTAGGTGTAAAGGCCGTAGGATACCTTATATCGCCAACCGGAAGAACCGTAACAGCCGGCGAAATTATATAACTGTCAACGCATCCGTTTTCAGAATAAGCCCATAGTGTAACGTCATAGATGCCTTCGGTCATGTATTTGTGCGACGGATCCTTTACCTTCGAGGTGTCGCCATCGCCGAAATCCCACAGGAATGAACTTCCTCCGGTTGTCAGGTTGAAAAATCTGACGCTGACATCATTTGCATATACGGTGGCCGGTGTGAGCGAAAAATGTGCCTGCGGTGATGAATAAGAACTGACAATACGCGACATTACCGACACGCCTCCCGGACCTGTAACTGTAAGCTCTATCCTGTAATCACCCGCATCGAAATAGGTGTAGGACGGATTTTTTGCCGTTGATGTCGATCCGTCGCCAAAGTCCCATCTATAAGTTGTACCGGGCGCCTCGGTGTTCAAAGAAGTATTGTTGAAACTTAACTCCAGGGGAGCACAGCCCGATTCCACAGGATCGAATATAGCGACGGGAGCAGGAGGAACAATTGTAATGAAACGGGTTATGCTGTCGTAACAGATCCCGTTGCCTGCAATAAGAGTGACATAGTATGTACCTACATCGCCATACTGATGAACAGGATCCTTCTCAACCGAAGTCGTGTTATCCCCGAACCTCCACAGCCAGTCCCATGTACCCTCATTTGTTGTATTCGTAAATATAACATTTGTACCCGCAGGATCGAACACCTGTGTGACCGGATCTGCAGTAAACTGAGCCACAGGCACCGTCATCACTGTAATGTCGTAAGTCCTGACATCTGTACAGTTGTAGAATGATGTAGTAACAAGTGTTACAGTGCGTACCACAGGTACTGTAGTATTGTTTGTGTAAATATGGTTCGACACATTTGTAGAATACCCGCTTATCCCGTCGCCATAATCCCAGAAGTACCTTCCGGCGCCGGGAAGAGCAGTGAAAGTAACCGGACTGCCGCTGCAGATTACATCAGCATCAGGAGCAAAGGATGCATCGACTCCGGGGAACACTGTTATTCCGGAAAGGACCTCATCGTAGCATCCTGCAGCGGACTGAACCCTTAAGCTTACATCATAATACTCTATCATGCCATCCGACAGGTTTGCAAATGTATGAAGCGGAGCGGCATTTAACGAATCGACCGGCGAGCCGTCGCCAAAATCCCACCACCACTTTGCAATTCCCGCCATATCCTTCGTGAAGGTTACATCAAGCGGGGTGCATCCGAAACTGATATCCTGTGCAAACTGAGCCGAAGGCACATCGACCCTTACTGTAACATCACCCGAGGCCTGGCATCCGTTGCTGTCTGTTACCCTGTAATTCAGGCTGTAATCACCCGCCATCATTGCATTAAATTCCGGTGTCTGTGTATAATAATTGTTCAACGGACCTATGTCTCCTGTCCAGTTATGCCCGGTATAGGTCCCGGAGCCGCCCGAAGGATTACCATCGAGCGTTACGGGAACACCGCCGCAGGCAGGAACCGGATCAACCGCCGTGAAGTCGACAACAGGATTGCCATTTACAACGAGGGTTGCAGGATCTGAATAGACCGTCATACATGAGCCTGTAAGAGCGAGCCTGAACTGATTGCCGTTCATATCATTTGTAACGCCGACAATATTAAGCATCTGTGAGCCGGTTCCCAGGTAGACTGCATCTTCAGTAAGATCGGTCCAGACACCTCCGGTATAAACCTGCCAGTGCATCGACAGATAGCCGCGACCGTTAGCCTGGAATGAAGTATTGCCTCCGTCACAGAGAGTTCTGTTTATTGGCTGCAGGGTCACCTGGGGAGGTGTAAGAACCCTGAGAACCGCCAGGTTGGTGCTGGTCGGCGCACCGCATATTCCGTCAGCCGTTGCCCTGAAATACCAGTTATTGAACGATCCCTGGGCATTGGTTATAGTAAGTGTCCTGGAATTTGATCCGCTGATATATGAATCATCAACGGCCGGGACGAATCCCGCACCCTTGTTTACATACCACTGCCAGGTTACGGATGTACCCTGGGCATCAGCTTCAAAAGCGGCATCCTGTCCCATGCAGATCGTTGTATCCTGTGGCATCTGAGTGATCTCAGCCGCAGTATTCACAGTAAGTACTGCATCGGGAGATGTTACGCTGTTACCGCATCCTGATACCACAACATGATATGTGTATCCGTTCATCGTCCTGACAGAATTGAATATCTGCAGTGTTGGAGTCAGGGCACCAAAATATGTGCCTCCGTCTGCCACAGGAACAAATTCAGATCCTTCATTTACATACCACTGATAAGTCAGATTCGTACCTTCGGCAGTCACCGCAAAAGCAGCAAGCGAATACTCGCATACTTCAGGTGACGGAGTGAAGGATGTGATTGAAGGCAGTGTGCTTACAATTACCGTTGCCATACCATTCAGATTTGCAGATGGCGCAATAACCTCGCAATTGTTTGCATCCCGTACGCTGAGAAGCCTGTAGGTGGTTGTTGCGGCAGGAGTTAGGACTATGTCGTTTCCGCTGAAGTAATTGCTTACCGTACCATGGTTCTCAATATCGAGGGTGAAAGGACCTGTTCCTGCAGGAAGGTTGACTCTCAGTACCGAACTTTCACCGGGACAGATTGTTGCACCACCGGTAAAAATTGCTATAGGCAGAGGATTGACGAGTATCTCAACGACATTGCTGTAAACCGCTTCACACAGGCCCGATGTTACCACCCTCCTGTAGTAAAGCGTATACGTAGCGCCGGCAGGAGGTGTAAATGTTGCTGATATTGCCGATGGAATGTTCATAAATGGTCCCGCGGCATTTGCCGAGTACTGCCATTGATAGATATATGCGTCCGGACCACCCGACGGAGCAAGGCTTTCAGTGATCGTTACCGGATTATCTCCAAAGCAGACGACCTGATCTGAAGCAATGCTTCCCTGAGTGAGAAGCGCTGGCTGTGTTACATTGATAGTTGCCTGCGCCGAACAGCCGTTATTGTCGACAACACTTACGGTGATTGATCCCGCACCTGCATTGAAGAAGGTCTGGGAATTAAAGCCCGGAGCCGAAATTGTTCCCCCCGTTGTATTTGAAACCAGCACAAATGTATAAGGCATAGTCCCGCCGTATACATAGAAAGTACCCATGCCGTCGTGATCATCGTAACAGTTAAGAGTTATGTCTCCTGTCGATGACATAGCCAGAGTAAGAGGCCCGGTGATCACCAGGTTCGGATGAATTACTGAGGAGCAGTCCGGATTGGCAGCATCACGCATCCTGACAACATAGGCGCCGGGAGCAAGGTTACTGAAAGTACCTTCTGACTGCCAGCCGCCAGCTGTATCGACTGAATATTCATAGGTTCCGTAACCTCCTGATGGTGATGTAATCGTTATTGTTCCATCGTTATAACCGTTGCATGAGACATCCGTCTTGCTGACTGTCGCCTTTAACATATCAGGCTGAGTCAGGACAAAAGCATTGTCAAGGACAACCATGCATCCCGGATAAGCAGCATCTCTTACAAGAATATTATATGAACCGGGAGTAAGATTAGTGAAGCTTCCTGCCAACTGCCAACTGCCACCTCCATTGACTGAGTATTCATAGGTCCCATAGCCGCCGGTTGCCACGCTGATTGTTATGGTTCCGTCATTCCCGCCATAACATGTCACATTTGCACTGCCAACTGCTGCTGCCAACTGTGCCGGCTGACCGATTGCCAGAGATGGGTTCAATGTTATAATACAATCCTGCGTTGCAGCATCCCTTATTCTGACATCATAGGTTCCGACGGCAAGATTATTGAATACTCCCCATCCCTGCCATGAAGCTCCTCCGTTTATTGAATAAAGGTAGGAACCTGAACCACCCGAAGGATCAGTGATCTGGATACTGCCGTCGGTGGCTCCGAAGCATGTCACATCGATTCCTGTAACAGTGGCATTAAGGATGACAGCCTCCATTATCTCCGCGGCGGTATCAAGGATAACCACGCAGTCCGGATGAGCCTTATCCCTGATAAAGAGATTGTAGGTACCGGGAGCCAGACCCTGGAAGGAGCCTGTTGACTGCCACGCAGTACCATCTATTGAGTATTCATAAGAACCATAGCCGCCTGACGGATAAGTAATTAATATTCTTCCGTCGTTTGCTCCATAACATGTCACATTCGTTGAAGAAACTGTTGCATTAAGGACGTCAGGTTCAGTAATTGCAAGTGAAGGATTAAGGATGGTAACACAGTCCGGATTCCCTGCATCCCGCATTCTGACAACGTAGGTTCCCGGAGCCAGGTTGCCGAAACTGCCTGCCAACTGCCAACTGCCAACCCCACCGACTGAATACTCAAAGCTGCCATATCCTCCCGTCGGGGATGAGATTGTAATACTGCCATTATTCGCCCCGAAGCAGGTGACCATCGACCAGGTTACCATTGCGTTGAGCATCGCAGGCTGGGTGACCGACAGTGAGCTCATCAATACCCGCGTACAGTGAGGATACAGGGCATCACGCATCTGAACATTATAGGTGCCCGGACCAAGTCCCGTGAAAATGCCTGATGCCTGCCACGATCCGCCCCCATTGATGGTGTATTCATATGTTCCGTATCCGCCTGTGGGAGAAGAGATTGTTATCGTTCCGTCACCGGCTCCAAGGCAGGTGATATTGGTGCCTGCAACCAATGCATTCAATGCAGCAGGTTCAGTTATTGTAAGGGCAGCAGGAAGCACAAACACACAGGTGATATCCGAAGCATCCCTTATCATGGCCTGATAAGTTCCCGGAGCCAGGTTGCTGAAACCGGCTGCCGACTGCCAGGTGGCGCCGCCGTTAATCGAATATTCATATATCCCGTAGCCGCCTGAAGGATTGGTGATCGTAATTGTGCCATCCGTAGAGCCATAGCATGCTATGGCTGTACTATTTGAGGTAGCATTCAGTGCGTCTGGTTGGGTTATTATAACAGCAGGATCAAGAATCATCACACAAGCCGGATTGGCTGCATCCCTGATCCTTACGTCATAGGTACCCGGCATGAGGTTGCTGAATGTCCCCATTGGCTGCCAGTATGTACCTCCGTCAACAGAATACTGGTATGTCCCATAACCTCCTGCCGCTCCGGTAATCGTTATTGTACCGTTGTTTGCGCCAAAGCAGGTTACGTCTGTGCTTGTCACACCGGCCGATAAAGCTGCAGGTTCCGTTATTGAAAGGGCAGGATCCAGTGTTATCACACACAGGATATTAGCCCTGTCTCTTATTCTTACATCATAGGTTCCGGGAGCAAGGTTGCTGAAAGTACCTGTCATCTGCCAGCCGCTGCCTCCGTTTACTGAGTATTCGTATGTCCCATACCCGCCTGAAGGATTCGTTACTGATATTGCACCGTCGTTTGCACCGAAACATGTTATATTGGCAGATACTATACCTGCATTCAAAACGGCAGGCTGAGTTACCGGCAGTGCACTGTTAAGGATGATCACGCAGTCATTATTAACTGCATCCCTAATTCTTACATTATAAATGCCCGGAGCCAGGTTGCCGAAGCTGCCTGCCAACTGCCAACTGCCACCTCCACTGACTGAATACTCATAAGTACCGTAACCTCCTGTGGCGGATGTAATGTCAATACGACCATCATTCGCACCATTGCAGGTGATCATAACGGCAGATACCGTTGCGTTCAGCACCGGAGGCTGGGTTATCTGCAAAGCGCTGTTCAGTACTATAAAGCACGTGATGTTTGCGGCGTCGCGGATCCTTACATTGTAGTTGCCGGGAACAAGTCCGGTGAAAAGACCGGATGAATGCCACGACCCTCCGCCGTTAATGCTGTATTCATAAGTTCCGTAACCTCCTGAAGGATTTGTTATGGAAACAGATCCGTCACTTGCTCCAAAGCAGGTTACGTTGCTGCCTGTCACAGTTGCCGTCAGAATTGCTGGTTCAGTTATAAGAAGTTCGGGGTTCAATATGACAAAGCATCCCGGCTGGGTGGCATCTCTCAGCCACACTGAATATGTTCCGGGTTCCAGGTTGGAAAAAGCACCTGTACCAGACCAGGTAGTTCCTCCGTCAATTGAATACTCATATGTACCATAACCGCCGGATGGGCTGGTTATTGAAATTGTTCCGTTGTCAGCGCCAAAACATGTCACATTTACTGATGAAACGGTGGCTGCAAGAATTGCCTGTTCTGTAATTACGAGTGAATTGTTGAGGATCACAAAACAGTCGTGATAAGCTGCATCCCGCATCCTTACATCATAGGTTCCGGGAACCAGGTTACTGAAATTACCTGCCAACTGCCAACTGCCACCTCCGTTTATTGAATATTCATATGTCCCGTATCCTCCTGCCGGTGATGTAATTGTGATGGTACCGTCGTCTGCGCCAAAGCATGTCACATTTGTGTTCTGAAGCGTGGCTCTCAGGATTGCCGGCTCGGTGATCCTCAATGAACCGTTAAGTATTGTGACACATCCTGTATGTGCTGCATCCCTGATCTGAACACTGTAGTATCCCGGAGAAAGGGCCGTGAAGCTTCCTGAAGCCTGCCAGGCCGTGCCGTTGATACTGTATTCGTATGTCCCGTAACCGCCTGCAGGCGAAGAAATTGTAATTGTACCGTCGTTTGCTCCGTTGCAGGTAATATTCGTGCTCTGCACGGTTGCGGTTATTGCTTCAGGTTCAATAATGATAAGGTTCGGATTGATGATAAGACTGCAATTTGTATTTACAGCATCCCTTATCCTCACATCGTAAGAACCGGGCACAAGATTCATGAAGACAGGAACTCCTGTCCATGAAGTGCCGCCATTGATTGAATACTGGTAACTGCCTGAACCTCCTGATTCTCCTGCTATGGATATTGTCCCGTCATTTGCATTGAAACACGAAACATTTGAACCCGAAACATTAGCCGTCAGGACCGCAGGCTCATTTATCACAAGTGCCGGATCGAGGATAAGAACGCAATTGGTCCTGACCCTGTCGCGCATCTGCACGTTATAAGTTCCCTGCGAAAGACCCGTGAATGAATTGGAGGTCTGCCAGGAAGGAGCTGCTACCCCACCGTTTATTGTATATTCATAGCTTCCGTGACCTCCGCCTGAATTGGTGATCATTATTCTTCCATCGGATGCTCCAAAGCAGGTTATATCATATTTCATTATGGTTCCGCTCAATGCAGGCGGTTCGGTTATATCGACTGAATTGTTAACTACGATCTCACAGGCATTGGTGACCAGATCTCTTATCATAAGGCTGTAGGAGCCGGGCGCCAGACTCTGGAAAGAACCGGATGATTGCCAGGTTACTCCGCCATCGATTGAGAACTCAAAAGTACCGGAACCGCCGGAGGGATTCGAAAATGTAATTATCCCGTCATTTGCACCGAAGCATGTGACCATTGTTGTTGTGAAGGTGGCCCTGAGCACGGCAGGCTGGGTTATAAGCAGCGCTCCGTTGAGCACCCTGTAACATCCCGGATATGCCGCATCACGTATCTGCACATTGTAAGTACCCGGACCAAGGCCCGTGTAGTTACCTGCCAACTGCCAACTGCCACCTCCATTGACTGAAAACTCATACGTTCCATGCCCTCCTGAAGGTGCTGAAACTGTTATTGTCCCGTCGGTCGAACCGAAGCATGAAATATTCGTGCTTTCAACCGCTGCATTGAGCTGAGGCGGTTCGGAAATAAGAAGTTCCGGGTTCAATATAACAAAGCATCCCGGCTGGGTGGCGTCTCTCAGCCACACTGAATATGTTCCGGGTTCCAGGTTGGTAAAATTGCCTGATGAGTGCCAGGATGATCCGCCATCTGTTGAAAATCCAAAGATCCCTGAACCACCTGACGGACCTGATATAACTATAGATCCGTTGTCAGCGCCGTAACAGATGATATCAGCCGGTGTTACGGTTGCATTCAGCTGGTCGGGACCGGTAAGAACCAGCGCTCCGTTGAGTATCCTGAAACAAACAGGACTCATTGCATCCCGCATCCGCACATCGTAGGTACCCGGGGTAAGGCCGGTGAAGAGGCCAGTAGTGACCCAGGTCGTTCCTCCGTCTATGGTATATTCATATATGCCTGACCCGCCGACCGGGAGAGATATCTCAATCTCACCTTCTGCAGCACCGAAGCAGGTAATTTCAGTATAGTTGAGCATTGCATTTACCGGTCCGGGTTCAGTTAAGGTAACTGATCCTGTTGAAATACAACCCTTTGTATCGGTAACGGTCAGATAATATGTCCCGGCGCCCAGTCCGGCGATATCCTCCGTACCTGCGGTGAAACCGCCCGGACCGCTCCATGCAAAGCCAAACGGACTGTTTCCCGTCACTGTAAGATCAATGGAACCTGAATTATCCCTGTAACAAGTCAGGTCGGCGCCTGAGAGTGTCAGAGCCGGCGGATCATTGACAGTAACCACTGCCGAACCCGAAACGGAGCCGTTGCAGCTGTGGCCGTCCGTGAGTGAAACCAGTGTATAGGTCAAAGTGGTGGTTGGCGAGACGGATAAATTGTAAACTGTATTCGCCCAGTTGGGAACAGTCAGATTTGTAGTCCCGTCATTATAGGTGAAGGTAAACGGAGCAGTTCCGGTAAATACAAATGTAAGGATCTCACTTCCTCCCCTGCATATCTCACCCCCTCCGGTTATTGTCCCGGTAGGTCTGATAAAATATGTAACCAGCGCCGTGCCGGAGCCTGTGTTTGTACAGCCGGTTGCATCGGTGACATTGACTATTGTATAGGTGCCGGCCAGGGTGGCATTCAGGACGTATGGATTGGAAGAAGTGGTAACAGGTACCTGAGCAACTCCGTTCACTGCATATGTAAAGCTGTACGGGGCAGTTCCTGAGAAAACAACATTAAGAGGAATGCTTCCTCCTTCGCATATGTTTGCTCCTCCGCTTATCGATGCCGATGGCAGTGGCCTAACAGTTACTGTAATGGGATTGTGGTTTGTTATGCAGCCTGCAATATTTGTTTCCGAGACAGAAATAGTCCCTCCGACATTGCCAAACACAACGTTAATTGTTGCTGCCGACGGATCGCCAGATATTGCAGCGCCTCCCGGAATTGACCATTTATATGTCGATCCCGTACGTGGGGTCACACTGTAAGTCTGGGTGCTGAAAGCGCATACATCAGCCGGACCGCTTATGTTCTCCGGAGAAGCCTGGGTGTAAACCTGAACAGGCAGGATGGAAGAATCGGCAGCGCAGGTGTACAAATTCGTTTCATAAACCGAAATTATACCGGATCCCGCAGCCGATGCGGCATTTATTATAATTGCATTCGTGTTGTAGTCAAAAGTCTTTGTTCCCACGGCCGGATCAACGGTCCAGTGGAATGAAGAACCCGGTACAGGACTGACATTGTAAACAATGTTGGTCTCGCCGATGCAAATCTTGTCCCTTCCTGATATAATCCGCGGTAATGGCTCCGGGTTGATAGTTATTATCACCGGTATTGTCAATCCGGCACACCCCTCTGCGCTGATCGGGGTGATATTGTATGTTGCCGTGACGGGTACGCCCGAAGTATTGTTTATAATGTCGTTGATATGCAGTTTGCCTGCAGGATCGGCCGTAACATTGACACCGGCAGTTCCCTGACCGGATGCGTCGGACATTGTAGGAGCGGGCCAGCTGAAGACGGTACCGGCAGGTACGTTGGCCGGTGACAGAAGTATCTCCTTTGCAATCGGCACACCGCTGCAGACGCTCTTTATCTGGGCAGGCACAATATAAGGCTGAGGTCTGATCGTGATGACGACCTCGACAGGATCGCCAAAGCAGTCAGGAGTCCTGAACGGCTGTACGGTATAAGTTACATTCTTGTTTACCCCGGTGATATTGAGGTATCTGTCGTTTTCAAGGTAACCGGCCGGCGCGGCAGAATTTGATATCACTGAATTTCCCGGATCGGCCGACAGTCCGTCATCAAGCCTGACATCGGAGATATTGTAGTAATCAATGCCAATGCTCCCGGCAGCTTCCCTCAGGATAAGCCCGATCGGAGTATTGCTGCAGATTGTCCGGTTGAGATCCGGATCGAGAACAGGCTCGGGACGAACAACTATCACTATCGTCTCAGGAACACCTGCACAACCGTCTTTATAGGGTGTTACGGTATAGGTTGCGGTTCCGGTGAGGCCGGTTCTGTTGGTGAATACATCGGATATATTCTGGATGGATGCCGAAGTTCTTGCGGTTCCTCCTGAGAATGCCGGATCTGCAGGACTGAGTTCCGGAGCAGGCCAGGTGAAGGTGACATTATCGGACGGATTTGAGAAGTTGACCAGGCTGATATGATGATTTACCGCATTGTCGGAACATACATCCGATGTCTGGTCCGGCTCAATGACCGGTTCCGGCTTAACATTTACAAATACATTCTGGATATTGGGGCAGCCGTTGGCGGTTAACGTAAACTGATAGGTTACTCCGATAGTAATATTTGTAAGATTCCTTAGTGTTTCGCCGGGATTATCAGTTCCAAAGGTCGGACCATCCGGGGTAATCCCGGCGACAACTCCCCTTGTCCAGCTGAAAGTTGTTCCGCTTGTCGTGCTTGCCGGATTATAACTTACAACTGAATTACTGCAGATGTCGGGAATGGTCAGCGGACTTGACAGGACAGGAGTCGGATTCACTGTTATTGTGAAAGTCTCCGATGGTCCCGCGCAATCGACCGAACCGTTATTAAATGACGGTGATACCGTTATTGTGGCAGTTATGGGTGAAGTACCCGTATTCGTGGCAGTGAAGGTCAGCGGGCCGGTACCATCGGTTCCGAGACCTATTGCCGTGTTGCTGTTTGTCCACGAGAAAGTAGTAAGCCCGTTGGTATTTACGGTCGTAAATACAACATTCTGAGTCGTCCCGTTGCAGATAATCATATCTGCCGGCTCATCAACCTGCCCCTCCGGATTGATTGTGATGTTGAATGTTCTTGAAGGACCGGGACAGCTTGTTCCTCCGTTGATGAAGACCGGCGTTACGGTAATAGTACCGGTTATGGGTACAGAAGCTGTATTTGTTGCTATAAAGGAAATATCCCCGCTGCCTGCCGCCTGCAGCCCAATGCCTGTATTACTGTTTGTCCAGTTATACGTAGTTGTCCCGCCTGTGTTTACGGTAGTAAACGCCACCGAAACATTATTGTTCTCACAGGCAATCCTGTTCACAGGCTGATCTACCTGTCCGGCCGGATTCACTGTAATGGTAAATGTAACCGGAGGACCCGGGCAAACAGTCGTACCGTTTGTATAAGTGGGCGTAATTGTTATCGTTGCCGTGACAGGCGAAGCGCCCGGATTTGTCGCAATGAATGATGGCAGATTCCCGTCACCTGACGCCGCCAGTCCGATATTTATATTATCGTTTGTCCATCTGTAGGTTGTAATGCCCCCGGTGTTTACTGTGGTAAATGTCACTCCGGAAGTAACATCCCCGGTACAGACAAACATGTCAGCAGGCTTGTTGACCTGTCCTGCAGGATTATAAACAACAGTCACTTCATCTTCCGTAAAGCAGAAAACACTGTTCCGCATGGTCCATCTGAAGACATAGGCTCCGTATGCCGAAACTGTTGCAGTGGCATTCGGGGTGTTTGCGGTGGGGGTGAATGATACAGTTCCCGGACCGCTTACCAGTGTCCAGGTACCCTGTCCCACTGCCGGAGCATTGCCGGCAAGGGTTGCCGCAAGCGTTCCGCAGAGGTTCATGTCGCTTCCGCCATTGGCTGTTCTCTCAAACAGGACGGTCTTATCTGAAGCGCTCACGCACATCCCGCCGTTAACCTCGGTCCAGCGAAGAACATAACTACCATATTCCATGGCTGTGATCGATGCGTTTGGATTATTGACATCCGGGCTGAAAGTAACTGTACCCGGACCGCTTACAACGCTCCAGGTGCCGATACCGATGCTTGGGACGGCTGCAAGGTTTGCTGTCAGTATGCCGCAGAAAGCCTGGTCGCCTCCGGCATTAGCCACAGGATTCTGGTAAATCTGGAAGGTGACAGGATTTATACCTGCCCCTGAAAGAATATTGCCGCAGTTATCCCTTATCTGGGTAATTGCATAAGTATAGGTGCCAACCGGCAGTATCCCAAGGTTAAAATGAGTATCATTATAATAGGTGGTTATATTTGGTCTTGGCGTTCCGTTCAGGGTGTAGCTTATAACATAAGGATCGCCTCCACCTGTAACTGCAATGTTGAGCCAGCTTGCTGCAACACCGAAGCAGGCATCTCCGCTTGATGTAAGAATAGCGGCAGTCGGCATTGTTCCGATAGAAATGGTTACCTGATCGTTTACCGGCAGACAGATGCCTGCAGGATCGTTTGTTGTAAGTGTAAGGGTTACGCTCTGTGCTGCCCGTTCAGCTGGTGAGGGCGTATAAACTGCATTAAGCGTTGTGTTATTCGGTGCGAAGGTACCCGCTCCGCCCGACCATGTTGCTGATGTTGCAGAGCCTCCGATCGATCCTGCAAGGATGGCAGAGGCCATGGCGCAGATACCCTGATCGGGTCCGGCGTTTACTGTTGCCGCATAGCTCCATTCGATTACCCTTGTATCGGTGGCATTGCTGCCTGTACAGGCACCGGTTCCGTTGACAGTCAGCATTGCCACAAAGCTCCCGTTGGTGACTGACGGGGTGAATGTTGCAAGGGCAGGATTAGCATTTTGCGTCCATGTGCCATAGCTTGCTCCTCCCGACCATGAAAGTCCGGAGTAGGTTCCTCCGGTCGATGCGTTTGTCATCGGAATGGGCGCCAGCGGAGTGGTGGTGCACAGCGCGATGTCGGGGCCGGCATCAGCAAGCGGAGTCTGACCCCATGTTATGGTGCGTGTGTCAACCGGGTTTGTACCCGGACATGCTTCCGATCCGATTGCAGAAAGAGTTGCCGTGAATGATCCGTTGGGAACCGACGGAGTGAAAACAGCAAGCGCGGGATCAGTATTTTGAGTCCATGTTCCGAGTCCTGTGCCGCCTGTCCATGAAAGTGCGCTGTAAGTACCCGTTGCCGAAGCGCCTGTCATGGTAAAAGGAGCAAGCGGAGTGTTATCACATCTCGAGATATTCGGACCGGCTTCGACTGCAGGAGTCTGGCTCCATCTGATTTGCCTTGTATCGGTTATCACCATTCCGCCGCATGAAGTAGTGGCTGTGACGGTGAGGGTTGCCGTGAAAGAAGCGCTCGGCACCGACGGAGTGAAGTATGCCAGCGCAGGGTTGCTGTTCTGTGTCCAGGTTCCCAGGCCGTCTCCTCCCGTCCATATTGCCGAAGCATAAGTGCCGGTGGTCGTTGTGCCGGTCATGTAAACCGGATTAAAAGGAGTGGGCGTACATATTGAGATATTTGGTCCTGCATCTGCCGCAGGCACAACATCGACTATAAGCGGAGCCGCTTTTGATTTGAACCAGCATCCGCCCTGTCCGGGAGGTGTTTTTATCTCGACGCGGAAGAGGTACCCGTTCCAGGACGGAGGCGGGTTGGTTATTGTAAGGTTGGGAGTGTTGAATCCGTTAAAGGGGCCGCCCTGGCTCACAGTAGTAAAGTTCACACCACCGTCCATGCTGTATTCCCACTGCCAGGTCTGGACCTCGTCGGTGGTCCAGGCGGAGAATGTAGCAGTCTGGCCCTGGCATATCACAGCCGGGACGGGGTTTGTGAGGTTTGAAAGAGTATGAACGGTAACTTCCCAGGGGTCGGACTGGGGACCGGGGCAGTATGAAGGAGCCGGGCCCACTGCTGAAACAGTGTAAAAACCGGAATGTTCCGGTTTGCAGAGAGTGATTGACTGATTTGTCTCACCCGGGATAGCTATCCCGTTCATGTACCACTGGTAAGAAGTTATCGCCGGGGAAGGCGCCGGAAGGGCGGTCATCGTGTACAACTCGAACCGGCAGCTGTCGTAACAGATGCTGTTCTTGTTGGGAGCAGAAATTGTTGGTTTCTGAGGAAGAGGATCGATTGTCAGAACAACCGGTGTTCCGGCGCTCTGGCACTGGATGCCGGAAAGGAACCGGTCGGTTGCGTAATAGGTATAAGTCCCGGCTGCCACATCGGGAGGAACGAATGAAGCGCCGGTTCCAAGTAAATTTGTAAGCGCGGCATCGCGGTACCATGAAATGGTTCCGACGGGGATGCTTGTAACCGTAAGCGTTCTGTCTTCACCGACGCAGACGCGCAGGTTTGGAGCGGTCGGGGCCGGAGGAGCGGCAACAACCTCGATGTCGACATAAGTTGAAACGAATTCCGGGTCGCCCCAGTTGCATTTGTTCCAGTTTTTCAGGTAGACCCTGAAGTACTGGCCTGCCCTTGCCGTAGCAGGAATTGTTATAGCCTGGCTGAGGGAGTTGGAACTGTAGGGAGAAGGAACCATTCTGCCGCTGAACTGAGGAGCGGAACCAAGAGATGCAATATTGACAGTACCGGTTATTGTGTTATAAACTACTCCGGCAGGGTCGCGGCCATAGAGCCATTCGATGTTCCTTGTATCGAGGTTTGGCACCGGAGTCAGTCCGCCGGGAAGAACGGGGCTCTGGCAGTTCCATGTGCTGTTGTCGAGTAGGGTCACAATAGATTGTGACCCCTCACAAACCTGAATTGTTGAACTCCCGTTGGCATTATTTACAATGCTGAGCATGCCATCGCCGTCGGATGGGATATCGCGGCCATGGACCACAGCGACGTACTGTACCGATCGGGTCTCCCCGCATGGATTCCGGACAGTATTTGAAAAGACGTAGTTACAAGTGGTGGCAGTGGTATATGTATGCGTTCTGAGAGCAAGAGTAGGAAGGTTGTTATCAGCAGTGGATGTATATGTCACAGTGGTTCCATCTCCCCAGTCCATAGACCATTGTGTACCTTTTAAAATGCCGGAAGTAGCCGGATCGAGAATGACAGTCTGGAAAGTGGCTATAGCGCCCTGGTTTACACAGGTTACGGGTTGGGTGAAGCCGGTGAGGATGTCGATTTTGGGACAGGGAGGGGTTGTTGTATTAACTCTAGTTGACCATATCTGTATTACACCTCCATTACTTTCAGCAGCAAAAAAAACTGAATATGAATGGTTTGCCGTTTGTAGATCAAGAATAGACTGAAGTATTAAACCAACATTTCCAGCATTAACTGGTAAATTTGCCACAGCAACCCAACCTCCTCCAGTTCCTGACAATACTACTCCTTTAATGGTGGCACCTGTGAAATTGGTAGTTGTAACATAGCTAAGAACTGCAATATATACTCTTCCTGTCATATTGATACCATAATTACAGTTAATTGAAAGAGGACCGGTGGAAGGAATTGATGGAGTGCCTTCGACCCAAGACGGAGCCTGCCCCTTAACTTGAGATATTAACATCAGAAACACACCGATCAAAAACCACAATCTTCTTAAGCTTTTACAGGATACTTTTTGTTTCGGATGATTCCTGGTCGGTTCCATGAATGGTGCTAAAGGATGAAGATATAAATAATTCACTAGCTATCAGGTCGATTAATAGTACAGTTTTTAAACGGTTTTGACTTTATCAACATGTTTTAAACAGCTCACGTAATGTAGCTAACGGGAGGGAATAGGGATTATTATTGAAAAAAAGGTTATTTACACGAATGAAGAAGATGGGTTGTGCGGTTAAGAAAGCAAAGGCGTTAAGGCATTAAGACGTTAAGACGTCAAGGCCCCGACGCTACAAATGCTCCTGAGGCTCCTGACGCTGCGATCAGGATCTTCTATGCAGTCAGGAGCTTTTACACGGTCGGTCTAGCTTTCACTACGACATGAGGGAGTAAAAGCTGAAAGCTGATTGAAAACAAAAAAGGCAAAAAGCTCTCCGCTCCCTGCCCTTTATTTGCTTGTCGCTCAGTCGCTTAGTCTCTCAGTCCTTCCTTAAAGCCACCTGCCCCCTGCAAATCGCCGTCACGCCCTCATGCCGTTACGCCGTTACGCCTTTGCACCGTTACGCCTCCAATATTTTACTAATTTTACCTGACATTATATTGCCATGCCCGATTTCACCCTGAATACTTTTCACAAGCTTCTCACAACCCTTAAAGAACAGGGGTATACTTTTCAGACTTTTTCCGGATTTCTCAAAGATTCAGCCCAGCAGGTAATTATTTTAAGACATGATGTTGATGCCCGGAAAATGAATTCCCTGCAGACTGCCAGGATGGAAAAAGAGCTGGGTATAACCGGAACATATTATTTCAGAATGGTCCCGCAAAGCTACGACGAGGAGGTTATTAAGCAGATTGCGGGGCTGGGGCATGAGATCGGGTACCATTATGAAGATCTTTCACGGTGTGCGGTTCGCGGCTTGCGGTATGCGGCAAGATCCAAGAAATCTCATGACTTGCATGACTTGCACGATCCCGCAAAGCGGGATTTCGTCGCTTCTCTCCTCAACTTGCATGACCAAGTTCTCCCTGAAGAAGAGTTGGTAGATGTGGCAATAGTTAGCTTCAGGGAAAACTTAGCCAAGCTTCGCCGGGTAGTTCCAGTTGAAACGATCTGCATGCATGGCAGCCCCCTGTCGAAATACGAAAACAGGATGCTGTGGGAAAAGCATGATTACCGGGATTTTGGTATAATAGGAGAACCCTATTTTGACATCAACTTTGGGGAGGTTCTCTATTTAACCGATACTGGAAGAAGATGGGACGGGGACTCGGTCAGTATAAGAGACAAGGCGCAGGGCACACCTGTCCACCGAAGCTTTAGCGAAGGTGGAGGGCACAGGGCACAGGGTGAAGAACCCCGCGTACCGCGTACCGCATACCGCACGCCGCTTCCTCGTTTCCACTCAACTTTCGATATAATCAATGCCGCTAAAGAGGAAAAATTGCCCGATAAGATTATGATAACAGTTCATCCCCAACGTTGGGATAACAGGCCTCTTCCCTGGACCAGGGAATTGATTTGGCAGAATATTAAAAATATTATCAAAAAAAATATTACAAACAGACAGATACGGGACCATTAAGCCGTTACGCCGTTATGCCGTTGCGCCAAAAAGATCACCCCCACCCCAATTCCCACCCCTGCCACATTTGCAATCCAGTCAACCGGATTAAACGACCTCTCTGGTACCCAAACCTGAACCACTTCAGTAACAGTTGCCAGAAGTAAAATAAACAGTATAAATTTCAAAAGTGAATTCTTTTCAAATAATGTGAATCCCATCCGGATCCCGAAAAGGGAATACATGCAAATCAGGAAATAAACGAGCAGGTGAAGCAGATGATCAAGACGGATGTGAAATGCATCCGGACCAATTTTAACTTTGCCTAACTCACCTGCGATGGGAGCAAAAGTTGTTATCAAAACAGAAAAATACCCGAACCAGAATATAAATCTATACAAGCTTTGTTGCACAATTTGTAAAATTTCAGAGTTACCTTCTCCAAATCAGCTGTAAGTGATCAGCCATATATCGTTTCGGGGCAATTTTTTGTTGTTTAAGGTAAAACATTTGTTGTAAAACGATATGGAGATAAAGACTTTCACTCCAATGCCTTGAGCCTGTTACAGCTAACCTAAAATTTCCAGGTCCGTTTATTAATCGCTTAGATACCCTTTTAATCTCCTAAGTAATCGGAGCGTCAAATTTACTGTTATAAAACTTTGGAATTGAGAACTTTTTACGGAGAATATATGTATTAAAAAGCAAACTTGGAATCATAAGTAAGAGTACACTTAACAGGTTCAGGATGGAATCCCTGAAAAGTCTTTTGGGTTCCTGAACAAACCTGTAAAGCCATGCAAATCCTGATTTCTTAATAAACCTTGGCGTTGGCTTTTTAAATCCAGCCAGGATATCAATTACCCCCCCACACGGAATTATAATACTGCAATTGAGATTGTCTTTCCATTTAAATGCAAAACGTTCTTTTTTGGGAGAAGAGATTCCTATTAGTAAAATATCCGGCTGCTTAGAATTTATGTCATCTACAATTTCAGGCTCTTCAATCTCATTAAAATAACCGTGATAACCGTTACAGACTTTCAAGTCAGGGTATTTTGCCTGTATTCTGTTGCCAGCCTCTTTATTTATTTCTTCTTTAGCTCCAAGAAGTAAGATGCTATAATGTTTTTCGTTAGCTAATTTTATGACTCTGTCAACAAGATTAGGAACAGACAGGTCAGATTTCACAGGGAATCCAAGCATTTTAGCAAGAAGATAGTAGCCCCTGCCATCTGCAACAAGTATATCAAACTGATTTGCATATTCCGGGATTTCAGGGTATTTACTAAAATAAGGGAACATCCCAAAATTATATCCGTAACAGATTAACTTCTTTTTAAATTCAATATGATCATTAACCAAGTTTATAAGTTGGTTATCCTCAAAAACCGAAAACTTAAGTCCAAAGAAATCCAAACTTTCTATTGCTTCCACTACGAAATTACTCATCGAACCATTCTTCCATATTTCTCAGAAAAATATTCAGATCATACCTTTCTTTGAACAGATTTTTATTGTTTACAGACATTTTAGTTAATTCTTCACGGTTACTATTTAAAGTAATTAAGGTCTGACTCAATAGGCCGGGATTGTTCTCAGGCAGTATCACACCGTTAATTCCATCCTGAATCGTATCAGGAATCCCGCCAATATTGGTGGAGATTACAGGCAAACCAACTGCCAAGGCTTCAAGTATTGTCAGGGGAACTCCATCCCAGTATGTAGGATGAACAAGAATTGCACATTTCCGGAATAAGTCCCACTTTGATTCTCCGGTTAGGATCCAGTAGAAGGTAATCAGATTGCTAAGCTTATTTAGTTCTATATAATTGATAGCTTCTTCCTCTTCTCTTGAGGACGTCCAGTATCCTACAACATGAAAATGAAACAGTATGGATCTTTCGGAACATATCTTTAGTGCTTCCAGTGTGTTAAATATACCTTTCGATCGTTCAATTGCTCCAATGTAAAGTAAATCCAAAACCGGATTTTTAAATACTTCAGAGCTTACAAATTCTTTTCCCTCAAATGAAATACCATTATTGATAATTACAGGTTTTCTGAATTTATATGAAGCATGAAGTCTCTCGATCCGGGGACTTAAAAACCTTATTTCATCTATATGCTTTAGGAAAAATAATCCGATAGTATATCTGATCCCTTTCCCCTTGTCAAGAAATACAAACGAAGTTCCGGGGAGCTCACCCAGAATCCTTGTATGTGTTAGTTTAGCGAATGGAATTACTGCTGCATTCCTCATAAATGCCCTGAAACTCTTAGGAAGAGTGAAATAGACTTTGCGAGGCCTCAGGTAGAACAACAGAAATATCACCTTAATCTGCCACCATATCCCGAAAATAATTGCCCAAAAATCAAAATGCTTGCTCCAGTTTGATCTGGAATGTTTTTTCCTTGAATAATCGTAGATAAAATAATTCCCTTTCTTGCTAAAATAGTCTTTTAGATTTTGAGCCTGTACCTCTCCTCCGCCAAATGGAGGTGGGGTATGCAGCACGAGAAGTACATTAGATCTCATTTAAACAATCTCCATATTTTAAATCCGATCCTTGCCAGCATCATTATTATTGGCTTGTGAACCTTTTCGTACCTTCCATAATTGACAAGTTGACCTCCGAATTTCATTTTATAATCCCTCACTCCGTATGGAACCCCTGGCTTACCGGCACCACCAAAATCAAAAATATGATATCCGTTATTAGAACCCCATTTCATTAATTCCCATGGCAACAGATCGTTAGGGTATTTGTCATGATGTTCAGGCAAACTGCCTGCATACCAGTCATAAAGTAATCCCTTATAAGCCAGAAAAAAGCGAAAACCTATTATCTTTTCATCAAGTGTGGCCAGAATGGTTTTTAAATAACCGAGCTTGCCTAAAATTTGAAAGACCCTCTGGAAATACTCAAAATCAGGATATGGTAATTTTGCAGAGTCATATACCTGTTTGAGAATAAAATAGCAACCTTCAAGTTCATCCTGCATTAATTCATCAGATATCCTGGAATTTACTCCCCGCTTAATGCTTCTGTTAATCTGCTTTCTGCGAGTTGGATGAATATTTTTCCATAATAATTCTTCACCAATATTTAAATTAAAAAGAAAATTTAAATGATCCTCATATTTATAACCTGCCTTTTCAAAGTTATTTTTGTAATGACCAATATCCCATAGATTTCTAAATTGGCTGTAAACTGCTTTTTTTCTGCAAATAATATTTAGTTCTTCAATTAATAATTCAGCAGTTACAGGATCATTTTCTAAAATAAGAGGCCCGCCCCAGATAATTGCTCTTGATGTGAATTCGCCCGCAAAACCTTTAAATTCTTTATGAATATAAGCAATCAGAAGCCCTATAATCATTTTTGCAGGAGTTACCACAGAGATGAATACAGTATCGTTCTTTTTATCAGAACTGAAAAGATCAAACATTTCCGGAGTATGAAAGATATTTCCCTGAGGATGTCCAGCGACAAATTGGGCCCAATTGTCTCTATCAACTTCCCGATAATCTCTTATAACAATCACATGCTGCTATATTAAACTCATATACTGTAGCCAGAGTTTTAAGGATACATGCCTGTCGCGTCTGAAAGCATTGTCATTTACATATGGGCTATTTTTTTTCAGATTACTAATATTGAATAGCAAACCCTGATGGTCGATATCATCGTTATATTTTCTGTAAAACAGATCTGACCAATCACTGGAAAATGTATCATTCCCTGAAATTCTTTTTCTTTGGTTAGCCCTTAGTTTACCTAATGCAATCATAAAATAGCCCGGAATTCCTTTCCTTATCCATTTTGGCTTATAAAACCTGTCAGTAATAATTCCATTAAGATCGTTATTATTAATATGCATTAAATCAGCATAAAGATCCTGTCCGTTCCTGCGCATAAACTGATTAGAAGCAAATATCCCTTTGTACAAACCAAAATATTCTGATTTTGATAGTGTCTCAATGTAATCAAGATCCGAGAAGCTTATAAAATCATTTACAAAAAGATCAACCAGATGACACTCAGTTTGCCAGAATTTCAGCATACTCTCTTTCACCAGAAAAAAATAATACCTTTCATTATTGTCCAGTTCCGGATAAGGAAGTACATAAGTTTCAGTTATATATTGATAAATCTTTTTTATTATTTCTTCTTCAAATAATACTTCATTCAAAAAACCTGTTTTAGAAAGGGTTCTGCAGTAGTTATAAAACCTATTAGGATTATTGCTATAAAAAATTGCATGACTGAAAGTATTAAATATTGCACCGGCCGGATTTGTATATAAAGGTCTTATGAAGTCACATTGTCCGAGTATGCAGTTCCGACTGAAATCATTCACTTCACTGTAACCATACGGGTAGTTTGCACGGATAAATGGAGTCACTCCTCCGGTTAAAATAATTGAATCCATCCCAAGCTCAGCAAATTGCTTTTCAAATTCATTACCAAGAACTACTCCTTTATAATTGAATTTCAATTTCCTGCTTATGGCATCAGGGATCTGCAACTGCAACGATTCTTTCATCCCATAGCTGAAAGCCTGCAATCTAGGATAATCAGCTTTATTTATAAATGAAAAATTCAACCTTCCGTCAAATCCACCGGTAAGAGAAATATTAAATTTCCTTATGCTATTCGTGAACTCAAAAATATGCCTTTTAAGAACACTGTCTAATTCGTGGAGCGAATTACATTTTTTTGCCGGATTATTTGTGAACCACCGCCTGCTTATATCATAAAACTGCTCTTCATCTCTTCCGTTTTCGTCTATTGTTACTTTGTGACCTCCTGTCAGTTGAAAAATGTCCTTATAAAATGTCCGTGTCCCAATGGTATGATCAAAGAGCGAGAATTCTACCAATCCCTGATTATCAACAAAAGTTTCATTTTTCATTTTCAGAAGACCTTCCATAATATTACTGACGGTCAGCTTACCATTTTCTATAGAATACCAGGCCGGATACAATGATAAGGGAGAACTATAAATTGTTGCCTTTCTATTTTTCCTGTTAAACAGCAAAAAATGGTAATTCCCCTTAAGTACTTCAAAATGGTTGCCGTCGTATAGCAATAATATTTTTAGTACCTCCTCAGGAGAAGGTACATACCTGCCTGTTTTATCAGCTTCACTTATTCTGTAAAATACATGCCCTCCGATAAACAGGAAATAATCATCATTGAAATAATAAGGTTTATCCCAATTTGCTTCAACAATACTCTTATCATCAGTTTCATACATAAAAGTATGCCATGAAACATCAGAAATGGATCCTTTCATATTTACCGGCAATACCTTCCCGGTCCAGGCAGGTATATAGAACTGCCCTTCATCAATCCTTCTCGAATCCAGATTAAATTGCACAATGTAACGCATTTCAGACTTTACGTTTGTTTGACCTGAACAATTTTATCCGCGATAACTCATGAAGAAAAGGCTTAACATCTCTGATATTCAGCAATCCAAAATCTTTAGTATCCGCCAGTGATAAGAGCCATTTAAATAGATTCATCCTGTCTTTTCTAAGAAATCTCCACCAAAGAACAAAATCCGAAAAGATATCCACCCATTTAATTTCTTTATCGTACTTAGTTGTATTAAATAATATTGAATTATCCGTCAAATAATTATAATATTTGATTATAAAATTCTGCCCGTTATATTCTGTCATCCTTACCTGTGACCAAACACGGGCGTTGGTCTCAATAAAATAGAATTTTTTATCGACAGGGTTATATTTGAACTCTGTATTACTGAATCCTTCAATTTTATTTTTTGCTACAAACATCCTTCCCATCAAGCTTACCTCTTCATTTGCTGTTGAACGGATTAAGCACGCAGCCCCAAATCCCGGAGGATATTGCCTTAGTTTCTGCGTTACCGAGCTTTCAACAATCTCTCCATTAATCATCAGAGCATTAAATTCAAAATTATTCAGGCAGTCACCATCCAGCATATCCTGAATTATGAAGGGAACTTCCATATTCAGGAGCAACAAGGCTGTTTTTTCTAATTCATCAATATCAGAAGGAATAAATGCTTTTTGTGTTACCCTTGTCTTCCAGACAGCCTGATCTGAAGCTTTGATTATAATGCTTGTCCACGTGTGGTTTTTCAGCCACTGGTTGAAATCGCCGATTCCCTTTATTTCTGAATGGCCTGGAATTTTGAAACCACAATTTAAGGCCAATGTTGCCTGACCGGATTTGTCAAGTATCTTCCCTGCAAAATCCGGTTCCGGGATAATGAATTTGTAATATTCTTCTAAAGCTTCCCGGTACTTTACTTGAAACTGAAGATAATCCTCTGTAGTAGATATAAGAACCGCCCTGGCGTGAAGTTTATCAGACAGCTTAATCATTTCCCTGAAAAGTGTGTCGGGTTCCTTATAAGGGTGAGGAGCTAAAAATGGTTTTAAATATCTGCTGTAAAAACCAGGACGGTCGGTGACTGAGTCGAAACCATAAACAGGGATATTGTATTTCCCAAGAGCCTGGGCTGTATATAATCCCGTTTCCTGCAGCCCAAGAATTACTACCGGAGCATTATTCATGCGCGATCAATTCGGCAAGTAACATATCGACATCCTCGGTTTTACGGGTGATGATCCCGGCTCTCAACCTTTCGGTCATGACTTTTACTATCTTTCTTATTCCCAGCTTATAATGCACTTTTACAGACACTTCGTTTTGCTTCATCAACCATAGCCACATTTTTTCATAACCTCTGTTTTTCATATAACCAACGGCATAATTAAACAGGCATGAATAGTGTCCTTCACCTCTTGATTCCTTAAAAGTGTACACATCGTACATGCCAAATGTCTTTTGAGGGATTTTCAGTGTAATTCCCACCGGGGTAATATCAGCTAAGCTAACCCCTATAAACACATAAGAGAGGGGATTTCCGCTTTTCTCAGTATAGACAATTGCAAAATCTCCCTTTTCAAATCTTTTTCTAATTACCTTAATTAATGAATCCGCCTGATCAACTTCTTCCAGGATTCTTTGCTGGGCATACTCAATGAAATCGACAAAGCTTCTTACTATTTTTAACTTATTATCTCCATCTAAGGTTACTGTGTCTGGTCTCAGCAAGGAATCAACAAAGGATTCCGTAAGGTAAACCTTAGTCAGTGAACTATTTAACCTGTTTGAAAAAACATAAAAAAGAACCATCGGAATTAAAAAAACCAACCATGGTTTCTTTAACAGGATGATTGGCTCAGTTTTAATCAGGTTTTTCAGGTTTTTCAGGAAGTATTTCATTTGCATTCAGACTGATTCAACCATTCTATATATTTACCCTGGCCGGTAATCCATACTACATTTCTGTTTCTGTCGAGCCAGTCAAAAAAATGTGGTATAATATTATTTACAAGAAGCTTTTCACAACTGGGATGAAACCAGAAATATGCCAAAGAATGATTACGAATCGCACGCTTTACAGTTGAAATATACCTGTAAATCTGAAAAGATTCTGACCAATTTACTTTGTACTCAAACTCAAGCGTTGTCGAAAATTCCCATAATCCGTTTTCATGTTTTACCGGATACCCGAGGATATTGGCATAATCTGTCCTGAAATTTGTAAATCCCATTGAAGCAAGCGTGTCAAGATTGCCAATAGTATGGCCGGGATGAGCAAAAGATTCCATCTCCTTTATTCCCAACTTTTCTGCAGCAGCCAGAGTTGCATTAATTTCAGCTCTGAATTGTTCAGGTGTGCATACTTCGTCACGGCAATCGATATGGGAAAACGTATGACAGCCGATTTCATGTTTCACTTTAGAATCAAGGATCATCTTTATGAGATCAGGGCAATACCACAAGGGATCTGCAATCAGATCCGTACAGGGGTCATGTTCAAACCAGTCATTCTTCTGAAAACTCCACCACTCATTTTCAAAGTACCTGATCCTGGGCAATTCCGGATGAGCAACACCATTTTTCCTGATACAGCTTTCAAGAAAAAGGTGACCCACTGTAATCCATGTAATCGGTATGTTAAATTGTTCGCAAATTGCCAAAATATTTGGAAGATTTTCTCGCTCCTGTTTTGCTTTATTAAGAGCGCTTTTTAAAGGTTCTGGCGTAATTTTCGAATACCTCCATGCCCATGCCAGTTCAAAGTCGGCGGAAATAATAACAACAGCTTTATACGGCTCGGGGATAAAACTGCGCCAGTCTTTTCGTCTTTCAAGTCTGGGATTTCGACCCAGGAGGAAGTTCAACTGCTGAAGAGGAGCTTTAAGTCTGGGATTCATGAACGATTTGTTGCATTGAGGGAGAGAGGGGGCGAGGGAGCGATGGGGCGAGGGAGCGATTGAAAGAAAATATTTGTTTCAAGTATTATATTTACGCTGTAATTCACTATGCAACGCATCCAGCCGGGCCATGTGTTTCTCTTTCCCGAATTTGTCAGAGCAGTATGAATACGCAGCATCTCCCATCTGTTCACGGGTTATTTTGTTTTCAGCCAGATAATAAATCTTTTCAAAAAACTCTTCTTTTGTAGTTACAATAAATCCTGTTTCCCCTGAATCAATAATTTCAGAATTCCCGCCTACATCGAAAGCTACTATCGGAATCCCTTTTACTCCGGCATCTATTGCCGCCATAGAGAGACATTCCTCACCTGAGGGCAGGGCAAAGATATCCATTCCATCATAATACATTTCTGTATCTGATTGAAATCCTGTGAACTTAACAAAGTTGCCAACGTTGCATTCGCCTGTAAGCTTTTCAAGATTTGTTCGTTCCGGTCCGTCTCCGGTAATCACCATCTTAAAGCCGGTATACCCTTTGTCTAAAAGAAACACGGCACACTCAATCAGCCAGTCAACTCTTTTAAGAGCAACCAAACGACCAATATAACCTATCGAACATAACTTTTTTTCTGACTTAGATTTTAATGATGGATTAAATGATGAGGTATTGTATAAAAGTCCTGTTTTCGAATCCGAAAATTTAAACCTGCTGGTCATATAGGTTTTTAATTCGGAATTTACAAACAGGATTTTCTTCACTGAAGGCAGCTTTCCCAACCACTTGTAAATTTGACAATTGATTAATGGCAAATTATATTCATGTGAATGAAAATGCCAGATGACATTCGTCCTTGAAAATATTGAAGAAAGAGCGGATATGACCATGGAGGCAAAAAGTGATGCGTGGATTATGTCAATATTATTTGCTCTTATTACTTTTCTTAATCTCAGAGCAGTTAATGAATAGTTGCCCTTTTTAATCTGGATCTGTTTAACCCTTCCATTTATTAACCCTTCCAGAGGTCCTTTTTTAAAATATGCCAGAAATACGTTATTTTTCTCCGACAGTATATTGGCATCCAGAACAGCTTGTTTTTCAGCTCCCCCTGTTTTCATGGAGCTTATCATAATAAGAATATTTCCCGGAAAAACATATTGAACAAATTGTGGCATAAAATCAGGACTTATTTTTCTTTATCATCAATCAGAATATTTTACCGATTTCTTTAAATTCCCGAGTGATGAATAAAGTGCTTTCATTTGCTCCTTAATATTGTCCCACGAGTATTCACCTGAGTTTATAAGGGAGTTTATATTACTACTCATCTCCTTTAGCAAATTGGGATTTTCCAAAAGGCTTTTCATTTTTTCCGCAAGTTCTATTGCACTTTTTGGAGATACCAGGAATCCCGTGCTTCCATTCTTAACCACCTCGGATAAACCTCCTGTATCAGAGGCAATAACGGGCTTCAGGAAAGTATATGACGTAGCGACAACAGCTGAATGTGTTGAATCGATGTAGGGGGCAGTCACAAATAATGAGTTTTTTATTAATCCTGTCAATTCAGTTGTCTTTATATATCGGTTCAGCAGAATAATATCAGAATTATAACCAGGATCAAACCAAAGTTTCCCACGACCTGCAATAACCAGTTTCAACCAGGGAAAGTCCTTTTTTATCAGGTTGAATGCTTCGATCAGGTAATCAATTCCTTTATATTTCGAAATACGGCCAAAAAATAAAATATATCTGAAATCAGGTTCAAGGATTGTTTCAGGTTCAAAAGCTTTGAAGACTGAAAGAGGACCTGAAGGTATATAAGTAACTTTTGAGTCAGGTAGATGGTATTGCCGGATCAACTGGTCACGAAGGAAATTATAATGCTGGATATATTGAAATTCAAATTTCATCAGGAGTTTCTGGAATGCGAATGACCTTTGGTTTTCCTCCCCGGTATGAGGAATATAATCATGAAGAGTCCATACTTTTCGGGATTTTCTCAGAAATAATAACAGGTAAAGCATAAAGCCCGAAATCCCATTATAATGAACAATATTATAATTCTCTCTATTTATTATCCTGGCAGCAGTCATCAGCATTCGTAAATTCCGAAAATTCTTATCCTTTAACAACTTGAGGTCAAAAGAACGGAAAAATCTGAATTTTAAATTTTCTCCCAGATAGCCTCTGATATTTGAAGGAAGAGCATGGAGGGATCGTTCCTTTGTGTTTAATCCATAATGCAATCCTTGCAGGGGCAGACTGAGAACTCCCTCTTCATATTTATCACCTGATACGAAAAAAATCAGATTAAAATCAATGGCCCCGGAAAGCGCTCCGGATAAGGAAAAAACATTATCAGGGTGCCCGAAGGCAATCATAAGAACCTTCATTTATAATTGGGAAGAAGTTTGGACAAATTTACCAGTTTAATCCCTGGTAATTATTATGAGAATAAAGTTGGGGAACATCCTTAAGATCGAAAACCATCAACTCCAACTTGCTGATTACCTTCTCATTTTGAATTTCCCCCCCTCTCTTATTTACAATCAGAAGTTCTGAACTATTGAGTAGGACATCAAAATTGTCAACTAAGAATGATTTGAAATGAGGAAGAGTTTTTTCGATATATTCCTTGTTTGCCCCTATCAGCTGAGATTCATTGACGCTTTCATCAAACAATTGCACTATATATCCTTTACCAATAAGTTGTTCAATTATCCGGATTACAGGACTGCTCCTCAGGTCATCTGTTCCATCCTTAAAGCTTATGCCCCAGATACCAATCTTTCTGACATTATATCGTTCAATCATCTTTATTGCCCTGTCAATCTGATGATTGTTGCTTGTTTCAATGCTATTGAGAAGGGGCGTGGCAAGGTAGGCGTCATGTGCGAGAAGATTCAACGCTTTAAGGTCCTTTGGAAGACATGATCCGCCAAATGCAAAACCGGGCTTTAAATATGCAGGAGAAATATTAAGTTTTGTATCAAGCAAAAAGATATCAATCAATTCATGAGCATTAATATTCAATGCTTTGGAAATGCTTCCTATTTCATTGGCAAAAGCGACTTTAAGAGCATGAAATGAGTTGTTCAATAGTTTTATTGATTCGGCAACCCTTACATCCACAATTTTTTTTTCTCCCGGCAGATTTTGATACAACTCCATCAGCAAATTAATACCATATTTATCAGATCCTCCTATAACTGTCAATGCAGGATTAAAGTAATCATCAATAGCATTGCCTTCACGCAGGAATTCAGGATTTACGAGCACACAAAAATCTTTCCCCGGTGTCTTCTTGCTCATATCGGCAATAATTTGTTCTATCTCTGCGGCCGTCCCGGGAAGTATTGTACTCCTGATAACGATTGTATGAAATCCGGATTTCTGCGCCAGGGCCTTTGCAATATCTAAGGCAACGGTCTTAAGCTGATAAAGATTCAGGTGCCCGTTTTGGCCAGTTGGTGTGCCAACACAGATAAAAGATAATTCAGATTCCAAAACCGCGTCCGATACGTTGCTTGTAGCCAGTATCAAGCCTCTTTTATGACCCTGCTGAATCAATATTTCAATATCCTTTTCGATTATTGTAGGTACCCCTTTATTGATCAATATGTTCTTCTGTTCATTTATATCGACACCTAAAACATTGTGTCCCATTTTAGCAAGACAACCAAGACTTACACACCCAACATATCCCAGGCCAAAAATACTGATATTCATATTTACAATATTGTTACAATTTAACTATCAATCCTTTGGAAGAATCTTATTTTGCCGCTTTTCTCGCGGGGAATCTCATTCACATATTCAGTGCTGAATGAGATATTCTGCCCGATCTTTTCCTTTACCAGATCGATAAATGCATTTGTCGCGCTTTCACTAAACCTGGATCCTTTAACAATATATATCCGAAAATGATTCTTTTCCTGGATTACTTTATATTGAGCAATGGCATTTTCATATCCCAATACGCCAATCTCTTTTAACGAATAGTAAAAAATATACTGGCTTGCATATTCTCCATCCGGTTTTAAGACAAGGTCTCCCTCTCTTCCAGTTATGCTTTCTATAACTCTCAGTCCTCTTCCGCAAGAGCAAGGAGTGTCATTGATTTTTATCCTGTCACCTATTTCATAATTTATGAGAGGAGTAGCCGTATTATGAAGATCTGTAACCAACAAATCTCCGTCACGCGTGGTTTGCAGAAAGACCAACTCTTCATTTATATGCATGCTCCCCGAAGGGCATTCACAAGCGAATAATCCAATTTCTGCAGCTCCGTATTCATTTGCCACCCTGCATCCCAAAACTTCTTCAATCAAAGATCGCCTGTCTTCAAAAAGAATCTCTGATGTGGTTATTGCCAGTTTTAAGTTAAGTTTTCTGCCATTTAGTTTTTTCTTTTGAAGCAACAGACAAAAACTATATACTCCCGAAGCATATCCTCTTATAAAGACAGCATTATGGCTTAAGCAATTTTTGTAGAAATCAGTAATTGAATTTTCATCAAGATCGAAAACGCTGATGAATAATTCCTCTGGTCTTTTTATAAAATTTTTTGCTTTTATTAAAACCCCTTCTTCCTTCTTTATTTCTGTTGTACTCATTTCCCCCCAGACAAGAATATTCCTGTCCCAGGGTCTTATTCCCCACCAGTCATAAAACCTGAATCGGTGAGCAAATCTGTGTGCTTCAGAAATGCCAGAGGAAATAACCTTTAATGGCTGACCTGTACTTCCGCTTGTTATGTGAAAGAATTCTTTATCTGTTTTGTGATAGATTTTGTCGAAATTTTCTCTTAATTCTTGCTTTGTCAGGTAAATCGATTGATCAAGGATATTGTCAATAGTAATATTATTGTTGGAGGCATTCTGATAATAATGAATGTCAGAATTTGCTATAAGCTTAATAAGTCTCTCCATCTGTTCATCACGGATTTCGTTATAGAATTTGTATTGGGAAACGTCCACGTATCCGATAAGCCTGAAAATATTATAACTATAATACAAACAGGACCTAAGGATAATAACTCTATCTGATAACGATATTTTTACCACAATGACAATTTATTCTCCTGAATTGGTCATTAGCTGCTTTCCTTTTTCAGAAAGATCAAGAATGCTTAATCTCCGGTGTCCCAGATAAATGTTTTCGCTAAACCATTCTCCTGCTTGATCAGGTCCCCGGTGAATTAGTGTGGATAGTGATCTACGTGCAGTTTCAAGCTTCTCTTTATTAAAATTAACAATACCAAGAATCCCACACATCAGAACAAATATTTAATTTTAAAAAGATTATTAAAACCAGCGTATGTCATCGCAGAACAAAATCCTCTGAAAATTGCCCAGGAATATGGAAGCCTGAGCTTAAGTGTGTTTTTTACAAAAGGAATAATCACTATATTTTTAAAATACCACTTGAAATACCTTCTATTGTATTCCTCGCCTTTATGAACCAATCTAAGTATAAGTGTGTTTCTGACATCATAATAAACTTTAAAGGGACTTGATTTGCCGATTGTCATGCTTTCTTTATGCCATATTTTGGCCTTATGGGCATAATAGATTTTGAAATTATTTTTTTTACCTCTTATCTGCCAATCCGCCTGTTCACATTGAAACTTAAATACAGGATTATATCCACCAATTTTCAAATACAAATCATTTCTTACTAGTATAAAGATATCATCTGTCATGAACCGCTGCTCGTCCAGGTTATATTGGCCAATATCCCTTTCTCCCTGACCAATGTGACCTCCAATCCATCTGACCGGATCTTCAAAGTAACCAATTGATTGAATTACATCCGGCTTATCAAAATAATAAACCTTTCCGGTCACAAAGCCTATCAGTGGATCTTTCCCCGCCACTTTTACTAGTTCACTAATTACGTTAGAATCTGCCTTAACATCGTTATTCGTTATAAGAACATAATCCGCTTCCAATTGGTTAAATGCATAATCCAAACCAAAATTAAATCCTCCGGAATAGCCAAGGTTTTTTTCTGTACGCAAAACAAATATTCCCGGGAAGGTTTGTTCGACCCATTCTTTGGTTCCATCTATCGAACCATTATCAATTACAACTACCTTAAAATTTGGATAATCATTAGCAAGATATGATGAAATGCTATCTTCAAGAAGTTGCTTCCCATTATATGACAGGATAAGTACTATAACCAAAGGATTACTCATAGAAATCACTTTTCACCTGATCATAGATTTCGACAAACTTTCTGGCAACACTTCCCCAATCATAATGCTCCTTGACAACATTAAGATCTAAAGATTTAACTGGTTTCCCATTCAAATAATCTTTCAATTTTGTCTCCCATTCTTTATAGTTATTTATCCCTACAATTATTCCTGAATTATTTTCTTTTAACACTTCTGCCGTGTTACCAGTATCCGTACAAAAGATTGGCACCTCACACGCCATGGCTTCCATAACAGCAACTGAAGAACCTTCGTTCCGTGACGCCAGTATAAACAGGTCCGCAGCATTCAAGTAATCAATAAGTTCTTCACCTCTCGTATATCTCTCAAATCGTATTTTATTTTCGTTTATCAGCGGAAGCGCTTTTTCATGCAAATAACTTTCGTATTGTGAAGTGCCATGACCCACTATGATAAAAACAAAATCTTGATCAATTTTATTTAATATTTCAATTATCTTATCCACCCTCTTATGCTCATATAAACGTGATACCGTTAATAATACCTTCTTATTTAAAGGTAACATCAACCTCCCTCTTGACAGATTTTTGTCCAGTTTACAGAATTTTTTTGTGTCAATACCCATCGTAAGCTTTGTCAATGGGCCTGAATAATACTTATTTAATGATTTTAAATTTGTATTATTCATATACGTTACATGGCTAATCTTTTTAAAGTCCCTTTTTGCATGAAAATGCTGAACCAGGTACGAAATTTTTTTCAGGGGATCCTTCTGAAACCTAAGCAGATAATCAACAGGTAAATTAATTATTCCATGATAGGTTGATATAATTCCCCCATCAAAATTTCTTACCACTTCATCATAGATCCCCGCATATACAGGATGCCCCAAATGCAGGATTGAATTTCTTGGCAATGACTTTAAGGCTTTGATCATATCCAATGATTGCATTACTTCTGCCATTTTAATCCCATGCCATTTTTTAGTTTTTTTAGCAGGGAACAATCTGTGGACCACTCCTGGATAGATTTCCTCAAAATATATCTTATCAGCTCTTAAGTCTGGCTGCCAGATTTCATGTGAAAATTTAGCTGTTACTTTTGATGCCTCTATTGCAATCTGATCATCCCAGTCATAGCCCCAGATTCCAACCCATTGACCACCCGTGGTATTCCAATGCCATTGAGGACGCGGCTTGTTAGCGTATTCTTCATAGGCCGGAGAGTGGTTCATTATATGGATTACTGTGTATTTCATTTTTTTATTGCAATAAAAAATATCTCGTCAGCAGTTGCTCTGTCTGACATAGATTTTAATAAATTACAAATGAACTGTCCTCCTTTTGACAAGCCTTCAAATCTCCCAGATTTATTTTTTAGAAATATTTTAGTTTTATTCATAAAATGACTGTTCACATATTTGCTTAACCCGAACTCGTGACCAGAATAAAGTACTTTTTCTACAAAAAAATGTCGGCTTTTCATTAATCCGGACAATTCATTTTTTGTAAAATAAAATTGTTTGAATTGTTGGCTTGATTCCTTGATTCTGAAAATTCTTTTAAACCAGGTATTATTCAATAATTTTCTGAGAAAAACTAACCATGGAGAAAAGAATAGCCAATTTTTAAAAGGTACTGTAACAAAAACTATTCCATCAGGTTTTAATATACGCCTGTAATCATCCAATGTTCTTTCTAAATCACTTTTATCAAGGTGGTCAATCACACTCCATGACATTATAGCATCAAAATAATCATCTTGATAGCCAGAAGCTGTGATATTTCCATATTTGAAATTTATTGATGGATAACTTTGTTGAATAGCTTTAATTGTTCCTTTTGCAAAATCCAGCCCATATAGATTTTTATAACCTTTTTTATGAAGATATATTAACCATTGGCCTATACCACAACCTGATTCATGAATAAAATAGTCCTCTTTGATATTTTCTATCACATATTTCAAATAGGGAGACTGCCCTACTGAATGCCATTTGTTTCCATCAAGAAGTTCATCAATTCTCTCAAAACTCAGGTCTGCAAAAATTGCATCCCATATTTCTGACTGATAAGTATTTTGTTTTAGCATTTTCTAATTGTAAAGAATTGCCTCAATAATCAGGGAATGTGCAAATGGGATAAATGGATTTCTTTTATAGGCACTGAACAATCTTGCGAATGATGAAAAATATCTGATCATTCTGCCACCTAATGGAATGTTTCCTGATATTTCTTTAATTGTGAAATTATTTCTATTCAGCTGTGCCTTAAGAAGTGGCAAATAAATTAAATTTTTCCTTGATGGAAGACATGATTCATAGGACATCAGAGTTCCTTTTCTAAAGAATGAAATCTGACTCACGATACTTTGAATATTGGGGACTGAAAGTATTAATCTTCCATCTTTCTTTAAAACCCTTTTGCATTCACGTAAAAAGTAATCCGAATCATTCAAGTATTCAAGCCCTTCACAATTGATAATTAGGTCAAAACTTTTATCTTCATAGGGGAAAGTCGAATTTAAATCCGCTTTAGTAAAATCGATTACCTTTCTGTCTGCGCAAAAATAATCCTCAATATCACAAGCTTTTACTTTATTGCCTTTGAGATTCAGAATTTGAGCAATCTGCCCTCTTCCGCAGGATGAATCCAGAATAGTCATTCCTCTATTGCCTGTCATTTTTATGACCTCTACCCATGAATAGAATAAACCGTAATCATTTCTCCTTTTCATAAAAGGAACATCGACAAGTTTTGCAATCTCATCAATATCGGGTTCAGGTGGAACATCCGGCCCAGAAACAAATTTCCTATTCCATGGGATTTGACTAAGTTGCTCGATTGTGAGGGTATCCATATAATGAAAATTTTATTCTTAATAGATAGATGGTTAAATTTCTGAAGTCATTATAAAATTTTAGAACATTTACCCTTCCCGTTCAATTTTGTACAAACTGCATGTCTCCTTTGTTGATGAATTATTAATAGTGATTACAGGTTATTGATTAAATGCTTTTCTCTTTTAAACCGTTCCCACTGTTCAGAGATTGTACAAAGCCATATTTTGCCATGATCACGATATTGGACAAGTGTGTCTACATATGATTTGAAGAGGTCAAGTTTTTGAGGAATCAGTATATCATTCGGATGAAGCCACATATCCACAGTTGCTTTTTTTAGAAAAACTTCATCCAAAAATTTCATGAAAGCGGCATTGTCCTTGAAACTTAATAAACCAATATCTTTCATACAATAAATTTCAGAATTGCGATATGGGATGAATCCGCTTAGCAATCCGTAGTTCTGCATTGTACCACACCTGGTGAAAAGTTCAAATCCTGCATTTTTGAATATCTCGAGCTTCCCCTCATCAAGATATGAAATTTCGTATGCTCTACCCTGTTTACGAAAGGAAGGCATCATTTTTAATCCACTTTGAGGGTCAGTATAATGGTAATCTCCCAGAAAAGGAAAAGCAAAAATTCTGGATCTTCCAAATCCGATTTTCTCAGCAAGATTTTGCCAGTCTTCCAGATCCTTTTTTATATTTCCTATGGGTTCCATTGAAATATAAGGATGTGAAAAACTATGGCACTGGATATCATGCCCTTCCTGTTTCAATTTCTGTGCAAGATCTCCTAAGTAGTAATAGGGAAATTTCCTGTAATTACTGAAAGGCTCATGATAAAAACTTGGGTTTAATACTCGCCATGTAGTGGCAGAGGAGAATCCTGCTTCAGCAAGTGCATAAGGCAATTTTTGGTTTATCCGGAAACCTTGCCTGTTTTTATTTCCCCTAAGCAAAACATGACCAGTAGAGAACCATGTAGCCTTAATATTGTATTTTTTGAATATTTTCAGGATCATTTCAGCACCAATCCTGTTACCGTAACCACGTCCAAAACCTCCAGAAAGGTCCTTTTCTGTAAATCCTAAATGATTGAGTACATTAATTAACCGGCTTTTAATTTTGGATTTGAGAACAGGATCTGCTGTTTGTGCTGAAGTTTCAAAATCAAACGAAAGAGAAACAGAAGGCAAGTCTTTAAAATCAGTTCCTCTATTGCTGGACTTATCCATTATTCAATAATTTTTTCGTTGATCTCGCTCCTGAAATATTCAACGTTCTTTGAGACTCTGATAAACTCAAAATAAAACTGCAGATCGTCACGGTTAAATAATTTTGCACTCCACATGATGCTCAGATAAAGAAATGCTGAAACAATAAAAATTATGACAAGCTTAATGGGTAAAATGACATTTGCCAGCCAGGGTATAATTGCCGGGATCATCGTACTGGCAATGGCAATAAAAAGATAGATAAAGATCTGATAATTAATAGCCAATCCGGTCTTTTTTAGAAGGTACGAACGGTAAAATATAGTAGCAACCAATGTAGAGGCAAGCAAAGAAACAGCTGAGCCGACAGCCCCAAGACCAATAAGAGGCACTGAGCCAATTTTATCAGGAATAAGGAGGAAATTAAGAAGGATGTTCAAACCCTGTGAAAGAATTCCTATATACATTATTGCTTTTAATCTCTCCATCGCGGTCAGCTGGGTTGAATAAGGCTGGAGCATTATGAACAATAATCCTTGTAAAACCAATATATTAAATATCATAATTGAAGGAGAAAATTTATTCCCATATATCAGTGAGATGATATCACGGCTGTTAAAAAACAAGAAAAACACAACTGGAAAAATAATTATAGCAAGATACTTTTCAATCCTAATGGCAAATTTCTGTAGTTCAGCAATTGTACCTTTTGAGTAAATATTTGTATATGTGGGTATTAAAATATTTGTAATTATCCCGGCAGGAAATATAACCAAAAGGGCCAGGGATTGCGCAACAGAATAAAAACCCACATCTTCGAGCGAAACAAAATAACTTATAAATACCTTATCAATATTTAAGGAAATGGTTTCGATAATGTTCACAAAAGTGAGTGGCAAAGCAAAAATCAAATAGGATTTGAAAACATCTTTATCCCATTTGGCTATAGGATAATTCCGGAACAATATAACAGCAACAAAAGTACCTATAACAACACCCGCAAGCGACGACCATGCAAGATAAATTGTAGCCAGGCCAAGTACAGCAGTCAATGATTTAAATGCAACACTGAATATCCGGTTTGTTAATTGTACTGTCGATCCTTTAATTACCTCCAGCCTTGCTGTAAAAGTCATATCGATAAAAGAGAAGAAATTTGTTAAAAATGTGCTAAACAAAATAATCAGGAAGAAATTATAATACTTGTAATCAATCGGATATTTCCCTGTGAAATAAAACGTAAGATGATAACCAAGCAATGCAACAAGTGCAACAACAATAGCTAATACCAGGCGAATTCTGACATAAACGCCGATACATTTACCCAGGTCTTGTCCTTCTGAAACTCTTTTAAAATGAGCAATACCGAAACCAAAATCCCCGAAAACGGTAAATATGGCAATAAACGCCAGACATGCAGAAAGTACTCCCATTGCTTCTGCACCCATAAGCCTGGCAACAAAGACAGAAGAAATCAATCCCAGAAGGGAGTTTACAATTTTAAAGATGAGAGAAAATGTTACTCGTTGTTTAAGCATTTATTTTGGAGTAACGTCTATTATAAATCTCGCTAATAGTCCTGGTAAGACTATCAGCGACAGACTCCTTTGAAAAGTAATCTTTTACCAGGCTTCTACAACTTTCTCTGGAAGGCGGGCAATTTAAGAATTGAAAAACCCCGGATGCAATTTCCTCTTCATTTTTAGGTATAATACAAACTTCCTTTATCCTTTTTTTATTCTTTTCAAAATCAGGGAAATTAATCATTGTGGTACCAACCACTGGTGTTCCACAGGCCAACGCCTCAAGCGGAGCAAGACCATAACCTCCAAAATTTAAAGTCTCATCATCAAATGGTGGATATAAATAAACATCTGCAGCAGAATACCAGTAAGGAAGATCATCTCTTGGTACAACAGGCCTGAAATCCACTCCCGAGCTTTTTACAAGATCATATAATTCATCACTCTCATGAATACCGGTTAAGATGAGTTTAATTCCTTTATCTTTTAAGAACCTTAGCCAAACGCTTATTGTTATATCTGTACCTTTATTTGAAAATGCCCTTCCTGTCTGGTAAATAAACTTATCTTCCGGCGAAATGTTCAGGTATTTTCTGGCTGTATTTTTGTCAATTGGCTGCATTAAAGTGAGATCAACCGGCAGAACAGGGAAATCACAGATTACATCTGGACTGGTTTCTTTGAGAAAGTATTGCTTCTCTGCTTCAGTAAATAGCCTTGCATGATCAATATTTCTGATATATAATTTTCTTTCAATTAAACTATAAAGAAGGCTAACTTTCGATTTGCTAATTTTGTATTTGTAATAAGAATTTGCACCTCCAAGCTGAATAACAATTTTAGGAATTCTCCTGAAAAGCATAGAAAGTAAAATATAAAAGAAAGAGTGTATCCCAGAAAACACAAAAACCAGATTGCAGCCTTTTGCTTCTGCCCATAATTCACTTATTAATTGGGCATTGTACGTCAGGTCTTTCGATAAAAAGCATCTCAAGGGATAAATTTTACCAAGAATGCCTCTTATTTCTCGTGTTCTAAGTTTGTCGATTCTATTATCTAACCTCCATACCTCAAAACTATTATTCGGCAAAGATGGTTTAATGATATTTGCAACCATACCACTATAACCAATAAAGTAAAAATAATCAGAATCAGGCTGATGTTCAATTGTTACTGAATCACGGTCAGATCCGAATTGAGGGGCGTCAAATAGAATAATTTTGTTCTGCCTCATTAATTATCGAATATATTTTGTAATCCCTGAATATTCCTTTTCTCCTGAAATACTTTCTGAAAATGCCTTCCTGCATCAATCCGGCTTTTTGCATGACTTTTTCTGACGCAAGATTACCAATTTCACATTTTGCTTCAATCCTAACTAAATTTAATTGCGTAAAGCTAAATTTAATGATCTCTTTCAAAGCTTCTGTCAGATATCCTTTATTCCAGTATAATGGTGATAAAACATAGGCAACTTCCCCGTTCAGATGCTCCTCAGAAAATGAAATAAATCCACAAATTCCAATAATCTTATTATTCGCCTTTAATTTAACTGCCCATTGCGCCGGTTGATTTTTTTTATATTTCTCCTGTACATAATTAACAAAATTAATGGCGTCGGTTTTAGTCTTATGCGGATACCACGTCAGCCAATCAGATGTCAGAGGATCAGAAGTAAATTCATAAATATCATCAATATCGTCAAGGGTTATTGGCTTAAGAATCATTCTTTCTGTCTCAATTACAGGAAGATTACAGAAGAAGTGAGTTAGACTATCTAATTTCATTGAAGATTCCCTTTGCCTTTTCAAATCCCTGAAAAAACAACAGATCAAGACATGATAAGCCTTTAATAAAAGGGAAGCCAGCCATTTGCATATAAACCGGATGATTAAACTTTTGCCAGATTACCTGTATTCCTGATTTTTCAAACATTGGCAGAACTCCCTGCATATATTCAAATGATCCCATACCTGCAATGTATTTTCCTGCTGAAACAGTTTTGCAAATATTATAAACTAATAACCCCTTTGATCCATTAACGTCCAAATCTGATGCTTTAACTATTTTAACAGTAATGCCAAAATATTTAAATGATTCCTCCATGGTCCTCAGAAGTAGATCTGAGACATTTACATAAGTGTGTCGATATATTTCATTAATCTCATCGAATACTTGATCAAAATATGGAGCTTTCCGATAGTAATTAGCAATTTTTACCAGATGATCTGATTGCCAGTTATCCGATTTGAATTTAAGATCACATATCCTTATACCCATATGATAATCTACCGGTAAAGTAATAAACTTTGCCTTGCCCTCACAATAAAACAAATTCCTGTAGGTGAAATGATCCTTTACTGCTGCTACTGAATCCAGGTAAATGTAGGTATCTGACATGGCAATTTTATTTAATTGACCAAGCCAAGGCCAATAACTCGGTTGATGAATGCTGATTGTTTTATATGTCATAAGACCTTGTCCCAATCGATGTTTTTTGCTCTGTTTTCAAAAAGCATTTTGTCCCAATTATTTTTTAAGTACCGCCCATGTTTGTCTATTATCTTAAAGATTCTCCTTCTTGGTGGAAGAATTTCCGCTTGCCACCAGCAAGGGTGAATTAAAAGCTGGAAAGATCCGGAACAGGATTCCAGCATATCCTCAAGTCGATCATACCTCCAATAACCCATAGAATCAGAGCAATAGGCTATATTTTTCATATATTTATCAGAATATACATTTACCATACCTGATATTACATCTTCCTTCACTGAAAGAGTGAAATTGTCGTTTATATGAAAAGAAAAATCTTTAACCTTGATCCCAAGAAAATCTTCAAGGATGCATTTATCAATATTTAAAAACCTACGCAATTCATCCAGGTTAGTAATGTCATAAAAATGAGAATCAAAATGTAAACCAATCGCATGACCCATTGATAAAATAGCTCTTAATGAGGTCAAATTCGGTTTATCTAAAAGGTTGTAAAATTCGCTGTGAACGAGAGTAAAATATGTTGATCTTATTCCCAAATTTTCCTCTATCCTGGCCATTTTTCCAGCAGATTGAATGCTAACATCAATATCGTGCCTTAATAGAATATTCTTCTGGTCATTAAAGTCAGAGAAAAAAACGAAATTAAAGTTCTTTTTTGCCTTTTTTAACAATTTCAAATAATTGTCCAATGTAAAATCACTGAACCGATAATCATCACAAAGCATGTTATTTATAGTTTTGTCTGAGGGCAATCGGTGATATAGTAATAAATCAGGCCAATGCCTGCTTAGAACGAAAATAATTCTGAAGATCATCAGCATTTGAAAAATGTCTGATAATTTTTGCCGGATTTCCTGCAGCAATTGAAAAAGGAGGTATATTCTTAGTTACAACAGCACCGGCTCCAATAACTGAGTATTCACCAATAGTAATCCCTGCAATAATGGTGGCATTGGTTCCTATGGATGCCCATTCTTTAACAATAGTTGGCAAGTATTTTACATGCATTCCAACTTTAGGATATAAGTCATTTGTAAACATGGCTCCGTGGGAAACAAATACATTATCTTCCAAAGTCACAGAATCGCACAGAAAAGCATGACTCTCAATAATGCAATTGCTTCCAATAGTTGTATTTCTTGTGATTTCAACAAAGGGACCTATAAAACTATTATCTCCTATTTTGCATCCAAAAATATTAACTTGTTCTGGATTGAATATCCGAACCCCTTTCCCGATAATAACATCTTTATCAATCATTTATATAGCTTTCACAAAAATAATTAATCTCGTTTATTACTTCCCTTTGAGTATCCAAAGTCAACTCAGGATACATGGTCAGGGCAATTACTTCGTCACAAAGTTTTTCAACAACAGGGAAACTACCCTTTTTTATACCAAGGTATTTGTTTGCTTCCTGCAAATAGAGAGGCATTATGTAATATATATTTGTCTGAATTCCTTTCTTTTCCAAGTATTTAACCAGCTCTTCGCGGTCACCCAGGAATCGGGAAACAAAAACATGATTATTAGAATATACATTTCCTGAAATTCGTTGATGCAAGAAGTAATTTGCATTCAATTCCAATTTATATCTTTCTGCAATAATATTTCTTTTAATATTCATTTCATCAAGATATTTAAGCTTAACTCGAAGAATTGCTGCCTGTAGTTCATCAAGTCTGCTGTTTATCCCATTAATAACTATATGGTTATAATCAACCATACCATACATCCTCAGCAATTTAGCTTTTTGAGCATAATCTTCGTTGTTGGTCATAATAATTCCACCATCACCATAACCACCAAGGTTTTTTGTAGGGTAAAAACTAAAAACTCCCAAATCTCCAAGGGACCCGGCTTTTCCCCCGTTCAACATGCTCCCATGAGCCTGAGAAGCATCTTCAATAATTGGAATTCCGCTTGAGATTTCTTTAAGTGCATTTATGTCAACCATATTTCCGAAAATGTGAACAGGCATAATGGCTTTCGTCTTATTTGTTATGGCATTTCTTACCTTATTAATATCCATCAAGAAAGTCTGCTCATCCACATCGACAAAAACCGGGGTTGCTCCAACATCTATGATTGCAGATACTGTAGGGATTGCCGTGAAAGGAGTCGTAATGATTTCATCTCCCTCTTTGATACCAAGTATCATCATTGATATCGTGAGAGCATCTGTACCATTTGCTACACCAACTGCATATCTGGTACCAGTATACAGGGCGAATTCAAGTTCGAAAGATTTTACTTCGGTCGATAAAATATACCGCCCTGATTCTAAAACTCTCCTTATAGATTCAAGAATTTCTTCCCTGTAAAGTTCATATTGAGGGACCAAGTCACATCTCCATATCATAATGCAATCTTCTTAAAATAATTTATAGTTACGGTTAAAGACTCTTGAAATTCTGATAATGAATAATCTCCAATAAATTCCTTTAGCCTGGAATCATCAATTATAATGTTTCCTATGTCAATATTTCTTATGCTTGAAGGCATTTCTTTCAAGATTATCTCACCGCCGCCAATTATGCTGACTATATTATCTGCCAATTCAATTATCGGTTTTGATAAACCATTTATATTAAGAGGGATAAATCCACCCCACTCTTTTCTTGAGATTAACCATACAATCCTGGCAACATCAGCAGCAAAAATTAATGATCTTTTCCTGTCTTCCCCAAATACTTCAATCTTTTTATTTAAAAGTGCATTTCGAATAAATGACCCTATCAAACCAATATCTTCACCCTCATAAGGCTGATTTTCACCAAAGCAATTGGGAATTCTTAATGAAACTATGTTAAACCCATAATTTTTTGAATAAATTTTAAAATATGTTTCCCCTGTTAGTTTATGAATACCCTGAATATCTATTGGATTTAAGGGAGTGTGTTCATCTATTTTGTTGTTCTCCACATTCCCATAAATACCTCTGGAACTGATAAAAATAATTTTCTTCCCTCCCGCTTCCCTGAGTAAATTTATGAGATATAAATGCGAACTGCAATTCAGTTCCATATCATATAAAGGATCTTCAATTGCAGAATGATGAGAGGTCCAAGCCATACAATCAATTATTATTTCTGAATTAGTGATAAGGCTTTTCAGATAGGGTGCACCTTTTATATTTGAATAATAAATTTCTATTTTATTATTAATACGTTCTAGATTTCTTTTGCTGCCCCCGGTCTTTCCCATCAATCCATCTAGAACGACAACCTTGTCGTTTTTGGAAACAAAATATTCAGCAATGTTGCTTCCAATGAATCCTGCTCCACCAAGAATTAAAACTTTACTCATTGATAATTTTTTACCAATATGAATCAAAATTAATAATTGAAAATAGATGTTTTGTATTTAATAAAATTTTCCTTTTTTCCGAACCAGGATG
>JBAQCK010000066.1:0-18364 GCA_049294075.1 Bacteroidales bacterium
TTTAGGCACAATAGACGATCAAATATGGAGACAATCTTCGATGTACTCATAAGAAGGATGGTTTATTCTAAGCCTATTCGCTTACAATCAGTTAATTAACTTGGGCTGTCTAAACGCCTATACCTATGAACTAAAATCTGGTTTGTCGGTACGCGGTACGCGGTACGCGGTGTGCGGTACGCGGTACTGCCAACTGCCAACCAGCAACGAGCACAGGTAACCAGCGGCTTGGTTTATTTATTTCCGTCTTCTGCGAAGAAGGAAGTAGCCTGCAATTATAATGACAGCAAGGACAATAATGGCAACCATTATTGTCCTGTTGCCGATGGCTCCGGCCAGCATGTATAACATTGAACTTCTCGTATTTTATCAAACTATTGGATTCTTCAATCAGAATCTTTTGGTATAGCCATGACAGTAGGGCAGTTTGCCGTTTTTGAAATAGTAATCCTGGTGATAACCTTCAGCATCCCAGAACTCTGAGGCCTTTGTGATTGCCGTGGCCACTTTAAGTCCCTTCGACTTCAGTATACCGATATTTTTTTCGGCAATTTGTTTCTGTTCATCGTTCATGAAAAAGATCTCCGACCGGTACTGGTCGCCTAAGTCGGGGCCCTGACCACCCACCTGGGTCGGATCATGTATCTCAAGGAAAAGCTTAAGGAGAGTTTCATAGGATGTTTTATCCGGATCATATATCACCTTAACAGCTTCAGCATGACCGGTATTGCCTGTACACACCTCCCTGTATGACGGATTTTTAACATGGCCCCCCATGAATCCCGAAGTAACGGAGATTACACCAGGTGCCTTCTGCAGGAAGTATTCAACTCCCCAGAAGCAGCCGCCTGCAAATACTGCAGTCCCGTACCTTCCCGGAGCCAGTTCGGAAGGTACAAACTCGAGCGATATGGAATTGACACAATGACGGATGTTTTTTGATGTTAAGCGTTCTCCCGTAAAGACGTGACCAAGATGGGCCCCGCAGTTGGCGCAAACAATCTCTGTTCTCATGCCGTCAGGATCGGGAAACCTGGTGACAGCCCCCTTGATTTCGTCGTCAAAGCTTGGCCAGCCGCAATCGGACTTAAACTTGGAGGATGAGCTATAAAGAGCTGCTCCGCATTTCTTGCAAAGGTATGAACCTTTACCGGAATGTTCGGTGTATTTGCCTGTGAACGGAGCCTCCGTCCCTTTCTCTTCAATGACCCGCGATTCCTGTTTCGACAGGTTGTTAAAGGGAAGCTTCTCCTGTGAAAAAGAGTTATTGCTCATAAGAAATATCAATAAAAATATGGTTAATAGTGTTTTCATCACAAAAATGAGTTTGTGATCAATACAACAAAAATGCAAAAAATATGTTTAGTATATGTTACAAAATCATGCCATAATTGGTGTTGCTTTATTTACCCGGACAAAATAATCCGGCATGGAAATTGTTTATTAAATGATTGTTTTACTTTTGTGTCTTATTAAAAGCAAGGTTTTATGAAAAAGTTTGCTATAATCCTGTTCGTCTGTGTTATCACTGCTATTTTTACCGGAGCCTGCAATAGCAAGGCATGTCCGGCGTATGCTGAAGCTGAGACCGAGCAGGCAGGGAACATCGGCTGAACAGGCCGGAGTCCCCTGGTTTCTGGTCCTGTAAGTTAGCATATTGAAATGAAGAAGCTGCTTATTTTTTTTCTTGTTGGATTATGTGCAATTCCGGTAAACGGACAGGGTGAACTTGACGAGCAGCTGAAGATCTTTTTCAGAAATGAAAGATCTTTCGGGATTCTCCTCAATTCGGATGGTTACGGGATAAGCTTCCGTGAAGCCAAGAGAATTAACTATCTGAACAAGAGATATTTCGAAATTGAAGCAGGAACGATCAAGCATCCCAAGGAATACAGGGAGTCAAATCCTTATTACCAGACACCAGGAACCTTTGTTTACGGCAAGATGAATTTCCCTGTTTATCTCAGAGGAAGCTTTGGTTTCCAGCATGAGATTTTCAAAAAGGCGGATCTTGGAGGTGTCGCGGTCAGGTATTTTATTTCCGGAGGACCTTCTTTTGCCCTTTACAAGCCCATCTACTACAAAATACTCTATCCTGTCTCATCCTACGGGTTTGATATAGTGGAGGAAAAGCTGGATGTCATTATGCATCCGCCATACGACATTTACAGCAGGGCTCCATTCACGAAAGGACTGAGCGAGCTGAAGATGATTCCCGGGCTTTACGCCAAGGGAGGACTGAATTTTGAGTACAGCAAGGAAGAAAAACTTATTCATGCCGTTGAAGCCGGGCTTGCCTTCAGCGCTTACCCTAAAAAAATCCCGATAATGGCAACGGTTGATAACAAAGCTTTATATTTCTCATTATTTGTCAGTTACAGATTCGGGGTGGTAATAGATCCCCTAAATCCCGAAACCAACAAAATATCCTATTTCTTCAGAAGGAAGAGAACTCCTGCAAATAATTAACATCCGGTCGTTTGCTCGGAAAAAATCCATATCTTTGTGCGTTTAAAAATTATTAACCCTTAATGATATTGTTATGTCAAAGATTAAAGTTGGAATCAATGGCTTTGGCAGGATCGGCCGACTGGCTTTCAGGGCTGCCTGTAAGAGGAATGATATGGAAATTGTCGGTATAAATGACCTCCTCGATGTCAATTACATTGCCTACATGCTCAAGTACGACACCATGCATGGAAGGTTCGACGGAACAGTTGAAGTAAAAGACGGAAAGCTTGTGGTTAACGGTAAGAGCATCCGTGTAACAGCTGAAAAAGATCCCGCCAACCTGAAATGGAATGAAGTCGGAGCTGAGTATGTACTTGAATGCACTGGCTTTTTCCTTACAAAAGAAGCTGCCATGGGTCATATCAAAGCCGGAGCGAAACGCGTAGTAATGTCAGGTCCCTCAAAGGACGACACCCCTATGTTTGTCATGGGAGTCAACAATGAGAAGTACAAGGCCGACATGCAGTTTGTATCGAACGCTTCCTGCACCACCAACTGCCTTGCCCCTGTAGCCAAGGTTCTTCACGATAATTTTGGAATCGCTGAAGGTCTTATGACAACGGTACACTCAACCACAGCCACCCAGAAGACAGTCGACGGTCCGTCAAGTAAAGACTGGAGAGGCGGCCGCGCAGCTTCGGGCAACATTATACCATCTTCTACCGGCGCAGCCAAGGCTGTAACAAAAGTTATTCCCGAGCTTAAGGGGAAACTGACAGGTATGTCTTTCAGGGTTCCCACCCTCAACGTATCAGTTGTTGACCTTACCTGCCGTCTTGAGAAGGCTGCCACATACGAAGAAATCAAGAAGGCAATGAAAGATGCTTCGGAAGGATCTCTTAAAGGAATTCTGGGATATACCGACGAAGACGTTGTATCGAGCGATTTCATGGGAGATGCACGCACCTCAATATTTGATGCCAAAGCCGGTATAGCGCTCAATGACAATTTTGTCAAAGTAGTATCCTGGTACGATAATGAATGGGGTTATTCCAGCAAGCTTCTTGATCTGGTAGCTTATATGGAAACTGTTAAATAACAGTATTCAGAACCTTATAAAATTATAGAGCTGTCCTTCGGGACAGCTTTTTTTATTCGTAGTGGAGAGCCTTGATGGGATCCACATTGGCTGCTTTCACCGCCGGAGCGTAACCTGAAACCACTCCAACAATGAAACACACCACAATCCCCAGTGTAACCCATAGCCATGGAATCACAAAACTGGATCTGAGCATTGAAGAAACGACGTTGCCAATAATAATACCCAGAATTATTCCGAAGATGCCGCCCAACTGTCCTATCATGATCGATTCAAAAAGAAACTGGTATTTTATCGTTTTTGGTTTGGCTCCGACAGCCTTCCTCACTCCTATTTCACGGGTGCGCTCAGTTACCGAAACCAGCATAATATTCATCAGACCCACGGCTGCTCCGAAAAGTGTTACTATTCCGATAAGGGTAGCCGCAAGCGTAACATACCTGATGTTTTTAAGCAGCATATTCAGGATAGTATCGCTCTTAACCACGTTGAAATCAGATTCATCCGATGGTGCAAGGTTCCGGACAATCCTGAACACGCCCTCGGCTTGTCCGGCCATAACGTCAAGATTGACAGGATTTAACGGCATTATCGTGATGTTGAAATTCATGTTCGGGCGGGAAAAATACTGCCTGGCTGCCGAAACAGGCATCAGGCAGATATTATCTCCCGACATCTGGCTTGCTCCCTTGCTTTTCAGAATTCCGGCAACCCGGAGCTTCAATCCTGCAACGGACACATCCTGTCCCACGGGGTCAACACCCGCGGGAAAAAGATCAGACGCGATGTCAGACCCAAGAAGGACAAGACGCCTGTTCATCCGGATCTCATCCGGACTGAAATTTCTTCCTCTCTCCACCTCATAACCCGATACGGCAAGATAGTTCTCGTCGACACCCACAAGGCTCACATTCGGATTAGTCTCCTCCGATCCGTATTTTACTGTCGACATTCCGGTTGCATTGAATGAAACCGACACCCAGGCAGGTTCTTTGAACAACTCCCTGAATTCCATTGCCTGATGGTATGTGATAAGGGAATGGTTTCTGATACGCCTCCTGTCATTTCCCACCTGCACGTTCATCCCCCTGGATGAGATTGTAAAAGAGTTGGCTCCCATCATGGTAAACTGGGATGTCAGTGACGACTTGATTGCATCAATGGCAGTCAGTATCCCTACCAGGGCCATTATACCGAAGGCTATTATGCACATTGTAAGAATAGCCCTCACCCTGTTGGAGCTTATGGCCCTGATTGCAATCCTGAGATTATCCTTGAAAATACCTACTCTTTTTACCAGATTCATTTCCTCAATTCTTAAGCGCCAGAAAAAAAATAAAAGTACACTATTTTTCAATTTAAAGACGAACATCAAAAATAATTAACGAGTTAGTTGTAAAACTAATTTATTCGTTTTAAATTTGTATATAGTGTTCCGGATTGAGGTTCCGGAAGTAAAAGCTAAAAAAATGAAACAGGAAGTCATAAGAGAACTGACACGCGCGGAGGAACAGGTGATGCAGGTACTCTGGAAGATCAAAAAAGGATTTGTAAAGGATATTCTCGAACACTTCGACGATCCAAAGCCGGCCTACAATACGGTAAGTACAATAGTGAGAATCCTTCAGGGCAAAGGATTCGTGGCTCATAAGGCTTACGGCAGGACACACGAGTATTATCCGCTCATTTCGAAAAGCGATTATTCGAAAGCCCATCTGAATAATTTCGTTAAGGATTATTTCTCCAACTCCTTTGAGAAAATGGTAAGTTTTTTCGCCAGGGAAAAGAGCATTTCGGTGAAGGAGATGGGAGAGATCATGAAGATCATGGAAACTGAAATGAAAAAACAGAACACTGAAAAATGGACCCGCTGATTATATATACGGCCAAAGCTGCAATCTACCTTGCCGCGTTCTGGTTTGTTTACAGGTTATTCCTTCACCGCGATACCATGCACGGCCGGAACAGGGCATACATCATAATTTCGGTTTTGTCAGCCATGATACTTCCGCTGATCACGGTTCACACAACCAAACCCCTTAGTCTGCCCATTTTCGGAAAAGTGCTTTCGGAAGTTCTGATTACCGGAAGCATCACGGAAGGATCGCTGACTGAAAACACGGTACTGATCCTGTCCGTCTTCAAGTGGCTGACAGTTATTTACGTTTCCGGACTTGTTCTCTTCCTTGCAAAATTTGCAATCGACCTGCTGGAACTGTTTATCCTTATTACAAGGAAAAGGAGCCGGGGTTCAAACCTTATCAGGCTTCAGGGACTTGGCACATCGGGTTTTTCAGCATTCGGACACATATTCATAAATGACAATCTGTCGCAACAGGAAGAAAAAGAAATAATAAGGCACGAACAGAATCACCTCGATCACAAACACTCGTCCGATATTGTCTTTATCCAATTCATGAAGGCTCTTCAGTGGTTTAATCCGGCCATACACCTGTTTGAAAGGTCACTCAGGGCGGTTCACGAGTACCAGGCCGACCAGGAGTGTATCAGCAGAGGGACTTCAGTCAGCACCTACCAGAAACTCCTTCTGAATCAGATTTTCCGATCGCGGATATTCAGGATCTCCCACAGCTTTTCAAATCCGTCGCTGGTGAAGAAAAGGATAATAATGATGTCAAAGAAACCCACATCTTCACTTGCGAACCTGAAATTATTGATCATCATACCGGTTGTTGCCTCTTTTCTGCTTGCCTTCTCGACCTGCACCGAGCAAAAATCGCTTCCGGGTGAGACGAAGGCGGAAGCATATTCACCGCCGCCGCCACCCCCGCCGCCACCGGCAGGTGAAGAAGCTGCAGGGCAGAATCAGATACCTTCCGGCCAGGATTCAGAACCCTTTGTTGTCGTTGAACAAATGCCTTATTTCCCGGGGGGTGAAATTGCCCTGCTTAAATTCATTATGGAGAACACAAAATACCCTGAATCAGCAAAAATTGCTGGCACACAGGGGAAAGTGATTGTCAGGTTTTCCGTTGATGAACAAGGAAAGGCAGGCAGGGAGAGCGTCCTGAAGGGAGTCTCCCATGAGCTTGATGCAGAAGCCCTGAGGGTTGTCCGACTTCTCCCTCACTTTGAACCGGGTCGCCAGGGCGGCAAGGCCGTGCCGGTATGGTATATGGTCCCAATAAACTTTACTCTGAAGTAAAAACTTCGCCCACTGCCCGCCTTCGAATCCGCACTTAAGGACGGGAAAGAGAATAAACCAGACAGACATTCTGGTTTGTTATAAGGCAACATGTTTATCATCTCCCCATATTTGATAAATTTGCTCCCTCAAATAATTCAATAATGACACTTGCCGAAAGGATTGAATCATTCTCTGATCTGGGACAAATCCTCAGGGATGCATTGGAAGGGAAGAAAGGGAAGTACAAGGATCCTCTTGAAATGCTGATCGGCAATCAGCAGTTCAGGAACGGCTGGTTCACTCCCCAGAATGTGGAGATGGCCTTAAAAACAATTGCCGGCGAACTGACCCATGACAAACTCACAAAATGGACCGGAAAATACCCTGCCATGGAGGAACAATCTGAACCAGAGAATATTGGTGTAATAATGGCAGGCAACATCCCTCTGGTCGGGTTTCATGATTTTCTTTCGGTTCTCATCACAGGCAACAGGGTAATTGCCAGGACCAGTTCGAAGGATCCTGATCTTATCGTCTTTATCGGTGAGATGCTGGGAGACATAAATCCATCATTCAGGAATAAAATAACATTTACCGGCGGACTGCTGAAGGATTTTGATGCGGTAATTGCCACGGGGAGTGACAACAGTTCAAGGTATTTTCAGTACTATTTCGGAAAATATCCACACATAATCCGCAGGAACAGAAACAGTATCGGAATTATCGAAGGAAATGAGACAATCACGGAACTTGCAGGACTTGGCGCTGATGTCTTATCTTATTTTGGGCTGGGATGCCGCAGTGTCTCAAAGATTTATGTACCGGAGGGGTATAACGTTAAGGCACTTGCAGAATCATGGAGCGGACACGGCAACCTTGTTGAGCACAGCAAGTATGCAAACAACTATGATTACAGCAAAGCGGTTTTCATTGTAAACAGGTACGACTTTATCGATACCGGCTTCCTCCTGTGCAGGATGGAAAAAAGTTTAGCCTCACCGGTTGCAGTGCTCCATTATGAATACTATAAGTCCCTGGAAAACGTTTACCGGGAAACCGAAAGCATGAAGGACAAGATCCAATGTATTGCAGGCGGGGGCAACACTCCTTTTGGGAAGGCACAGATGCCTGAACTATGGGATTATGCAGATGGAATTGACACCATTGAATTTCTTCTAAAAAAAAAATGATCAGGAATATTATAAAGTAAAAAATATTATATTGCACCCGTCGAATCAATATAGATATGGTATATAAGTTTGTTGTATTATCGGATGAAGATGAGTCGTTTATTAGGGAATTTGAGTTCCTCGACTCGCAGACATTAATTGATTTTCATAACATTATTCAGGAAGAGCTTGAATATGACAAATCACAGATGGCTTCGTTCTATCTTGCGACCGACAACTGGGAAAAGGAAGAGGAATTCACTCTGTTCGATATGGGTACCGGTTCATCCACAATGGAATCCGCAATACTTGAGGAGATAATCTTCCGCAAAAACCAGAAACTGCTTTATGTTTTCGATTTCTTCAATGACAGGTCTCTTTTCGTCGAATACACCGGAGAGACAAAGGAAATTGAAGGCCGTGAATATCCTATATGCACCAATTCAAAGGGAGTGCCTCCCAAGCAGGTGGTTTTCGGCGCCAGTTCCCGCAAGCTGTACAACAATATCGTCGTATCGGATGATGAAGAGGATGATGAGGATGATGAAGCAGAAGTTGATGACCTCTTCCTTGATGGCGATGAAGAAAACCCTCTTCCCGATTTTGACAATCCCGAAGTTCTTGAAGAGGAAGATGAATAGTCTTCGCTCATCAATGTTCAATGAGTAATTTCCTTATAGTTTTACCTGGTCCGACGGGTGTCGGAAAGAGTGAAATTGCCGTGGAGATCGCGAGTCATTTCGGCATTGAAATCATTTCAGCCGACTCAAGACAGTTCTACAGGGAGATGACAATCGGCACCGCCGTTCCCGAACCGGAGCTCCTGCAAAGGATAAAACACCACTTCATTCAGTTTATTTCAGTCAGGGAGTATTACAGTTCAAGCCTTTATGAAAGAGCTGTTCTCGGATTACTGCCCTCACTCTTCAGAAGTAACGGGGCGGCTATACTTGCAGGAGGATCCGGTCTCTATATTGATGCTGTTTGCAGGGGTATCGATGATATCCCTGACATCGATCCGGAAATAAGACAAAAATACAATAACAAATACAAGGCTGAAGGAATAGAAAGCCTCAGGGCTGCTCTCAGGCTCACCGATCCTGAGTATTACGCGAGGGTTGACCTTAGAAATCACCAGAGGATAATCAGGGCTCTGGAGATATTTGAAAGCACAGGCCGTAAATACTCCGAATTCCTTACAAGCAACAGCGCCCCACGTAATTTCAGAATAATCAAAACCGGTCTTGCAAGGGACAGGAAGGAACTGTATGAAAGGATCAACTCAAGGGTTGACCGGATGATCGGGAAAGGACTTGAGAAGGAAGCCCGGGAGCTGTTGAGCCTGCGGGGGCTGAATCCATTGAAAAGTGTGGGCTACAGTGAGATGTTCGATTTCTTCGAAGGAAAAATATCATTGGATGAAGCAATTGACCTGATAAAGCGGAACAGCCGGAGATACGCCAAGAGACAGATTACATGGTGGAACAGGGATCCGGAAATAACCTGGTTTCATCCCGACAACATCAGGGATATAATTGCATACATCGAATCGGCTATGACCAGATAGGATAACACGTTCCGCCTTCAGCTAAATAGTTTCAGCATTCTTATGGTTGCTTCAGGATATGGTGAACTGAATACAGCATTGCCCGCGACAAGGACATTCACTCCAGCTTCAACGAGGGTCTGTGCGTTAGAGGTATCCACACCGCCGTCAGCCTCGATCATGACACTGAAGCCGCTCTTTGCAATCATTCCTGATAGTTCCCTGATCTTGTTGTAACTTTCCGGAATGAATGACTGTCCGCCGAAACCGGGATTCACAGTCATAATCAATACCATGTCAATATAAGGAAGGATATTCTGAAGGAGAGTCACCGGGGTGTGCGGGTTTATCGCCACTCCTGCTTTCATCCCCAGCCGGCGGATCTCTGAAACAGTCCGGTGAAGATGTGTACAGGCCTCATACTGGACAGTCAGGATACTTGCGCCGGCGTCGTGAAATCGCGACAGGTACCTGTCGGGATCCATAATCATAAGGTGAACATCGAGGGGTTTTTTTGCGATTTTACTGATATGTTCAATGACAGGCAGTCCGAACGAAATATTCGGGACAAACATTCCATCCATAATATCACAGTGAATCCAGTCAGCAAGACTATTATTAACCATCCGGACATCCTTTCCGAGGTTCAGAAAATCAGCAGCAAGCAATGAAGGTGAAACAAGGTGGTTCATGTAGGCACTTTTAGGCAAATATAGGAACAAAAATCTAACCCAGGTAAGACTTGAGGATTTTGCACCTGGTAGTGAACTGTATCCTTTTTATTGCCTTTTCCTTTATCTGACGGACTCTTTCGCGTGTCAGGCTAAGCTCCTCTCCTATCTCCTCAAGGGTGTAGGGATGTTTCATACCCAGGCCGAAGTAGAGCTTAAGAACTTTTGCCTCTCTCTGCGACAGGGTACTAAGTGCACGCTCAATTTCCCATGCAAGGGATTCATTTATAAGGTTTTTATCGGGGCTCGGGGTATCCGGGCTCTGCATCACATCGTACATGGTGTTCTCGTCTTCGTTGCTTATCGGAGCATCCATGCTTATTGTACGGCCATTGGTTTTGAGCGACTCCTTCACATCCTCGGGTATCATTTCGAGCAAATCGGCAATCTCCTGTGAGGATGGTTCCCGTTCATATTCCTGCTCAAGCCGGGCAAAAGCCCTGTTTATACGATTGATGGATCCTATTTTGTTGACGGGGAGTCTGACGATTCTGGCCTGTTCGGCAAGTGACTGGAGAATTGCCTGCCTGATCCACCAGACAGCGTAGGAGATGAATTTGAATCCCCTTGTCTCATCGAAGCGCTGGGCAGCTTTCATAAGACCAAGATTGCCCTCATTGATCAGGTCGGGAAGACTCATCCCCTGATTCTGATATTGTTTGGCAACTGAAACAACAAATCGCAGGTTTGCCTTGACAAGCCTGGCGAGAGCTTCCGAATCACCCTTTTTGATTTTCCATGCAAGAATCACCTCCTCTTCCGGACTGATAAGCTCAACCCTGCCTATCTCCTGAAGATACTTGTCGAGGGATGGGGTATCGCGGTTTGTGACCTGCTTTGTAATCTTAAGCTGACGCATTACCGGATTAGGATAGTTAGTTACCAAACAGAAGGCTCAACCACAATTTTAATAAAAAATTCAACCAAAATTCATATTATGTCAAAATATTTTTTTGCAGAATCATGGATTTTGAATTATCTTTATAACATGATATTTGCCTCTGTGGGGAGTCCTGACAGCATTTAGTTACTCTTTTCCCGAATCTTTTTTTAATAATTGATATAGATTAATATTTATTTTGCTAATATTGTGCCAGTTTTCTCGCCGGCTCAGATTCATTTACTAGTCTGGTTATCCAATAACAAACGTTAAAATCTCTTTATCTACATTCTTTATTATCATGTATGACATTCTTGAGTTAAGCAACAAGCTTCTGCCCGAGTTGCGGGAGATAGCCAAAAGACTTAAAATCAAAAGGACCGAGTCTTTAAAAAAACAAGATCTGATATATAAAATTCTTGATCAACAGGCAATTGAAGCCACTGAAAAAAAGAAAGGCAATATTCAGGAAAGCAAACCTTCCAACCAGTCTGCCGATCAGGTTGGCCAGCAGAGGGACAAACAGGGTCAGAGGAGAGGAAGAAGGCCGAGGATGGTCAAACCTGTCGTAAACCGTCAGGTTGAATCAGTCATTACTGTATCCCCAGACGACCTCAAAAAGCCGGAAGAACCTGTACCAGTTCGCGGTGAATCCGAGCCAAAGCCCGAAAAGCCTGAAGTTAAACCCGATCTTTTCAAAAATGCTGAAGGACCGAAAGAGGCACCAAGGCCTCAAAAGTGGCAGCCCCGCGATCAGAATTTCCGCGACAGGAAAGACCGCGGACCTGCTTTAAATGAAAAAAGATTCCCCCCAAGAGAGGAGAAAAAACCGCAGGTAATTATTGAGAATATCCTGCCACTCGGTGATGATGAACCTCTTTTTGAAGAGCCGAAGCCGGTGTCAGACATTATTCCCGGCGGTGAAATCATTGTTGAGCCGGTTGTCAGGGAACAGTTGCCCGAGGTTCAGCCTGCAAGGGAAGAGAAGAAGGAAAAACCATATGAATTCGAAGGAATCATATATAACACAGGTGTCCTTGAAATCATGCCCGACGGTTATGGTTTCCTCAGATCGCCCGATTACAATTATCTGAACTCACCCGATGATATCTATGTATCGCAGTCGCAGATAAAGCTGTTTGGACTGAAGACCGGTGATACAATTAAGGGTTCAATAAGACCTCCCAAAGAAGGTGAGAAATATTTCCCTCTTATAAAAGTGGATGAGATCAACGGAAGGAGCCCCGACTTTATCCGCGACAGGGTCCCCTTTGATTTTCTCACTCCTCTCTTCCCCAACGAGAAATTTACATTATGCACTCCGGGAGAAGGTTCGCTTTCAGTAAGGGTGATCGATATGTTCTGTCCGATAGGAAAAGGACAAAGGGGTCTGATAGTTGCCCAGCCAAAGACAGGTAAGACAATACTGCTTCAGGAAATAGCAAATGCTATTGCAAAGCATCATCCCGAGGTCTATCTTATGATACTGCTGATCGACGAAAGGCCTGAAGAGGTAACCGATATGGCCCGTAACGTAAAGGCAGAAGTAATTGCTTCTACCTTTGATGAGCCCGCTGAAAGGCATTGCCGTATAGCAAACATCGTTCTTGAAAAAGCAAAAAGGCTTGTCGAATGCGGCCACGATGTGGTAATACTTCTTGACTCGATCACCAGGCTTGCAAGGGCGTTCAACACCACTGCCCCGGCTTCCGGAAAGGTATTGTCAGGTGGGGTTGATTCAAATGCCCTTCACAAACCAAAGCGTTTCTTCGGTGCAGCCAGGAACATCGAAAACGGAGGATCACTCACTATAATAGCGACTGCTCTTACCGAGACCGGATCAAAGATGGATGACGTGATCTTTGAAGAATTCAAGGGAACCGGCAACATGGAACTTCAGCTCGACCGCAAGCTCTCCAACAGAAGAATATTCCCCTCAATTGATATCCCCGCCTCAAGCACACGTCGTGAGGATTTGCTTCTGAACAAAAACATCCTTCAGAAGATATGGGTACTTAGAAACTACCTTACAGACATGAACGGAGTTGAAGCTATGGAATTCCTTCGCGACAGGCTTATGCAATCCAAGTCGAACGAAGAGTTCCTTATTTCAATGAATGGCGGTTAGCGGACAGATAATTTTTGTACCTTTGCGCTTTCTTTGAAAATTATCTTTAATCAATCATATTATTCATTTTAACATGGCAAAGAAAAAATTCATAACCTGCGATGGCAATCAGGCTGCATCGCATGTTGCATATATGTTTAGCGAAGTAGCTTGCATATATCCTATCACACCTTCATCAACAATGGCTGAGTATATTGACGAATGGGCGGCCAATGGATTGAAGAACATATTCGGTGAAACGGTCAGGGTTGTCGAGATGCAGTCGGAAGGCGGTGCTGCCGGTGCCTTGCACGGTGCACTTCAGACAGGAGCGCTTGCTTCGACCTACACAGCTTCTCAGGGTCTTCTTCTGATGATCCCGAATATGTACAAAATTGCAGCAGAACTCCTTCCCGGAGTAATGCACGTAAGTGCCAGGACAATAGCAGCGCATTCCCTTTCAATATTCGGCGATCATAGTGATATATACGCCACCAGGCAGACAGGCTTTGCCTTTCTTGCCAGCGGCAGCGTCCAGGAAATCATGGACCTTGCAGGCGTTGCACATCTGACTGCAATCAAATCGAGAATTCCATTCGTTCATTTCTTCGACGGCTTCCGTTCATCACACGAAATCCAGAAGATAGAAGCCACCGATATTGAGGACATGAAGAAGCTCATCGACTGGGATGCCGTTTCGAGATTCAGGAATAATGCACTCAACCCTGAACATCCGGTAATGAGGGGAACAGCCCAGAATCCCGATATCTTCTTCCAGGCCAAGGAAGCGGTTAACAGCTTTTATGAGCCGGTTGCCGACATCGTCAATTCATACATGGCTGAAATAAACAAGCTCACCGGAAGACAGTACAAGCCTTTCACCTACTATGGTGATCCGGAAGCTGAGAATATAATAGTGGCCATGGGTTCCGTAACCGAAACCACCAAGGAAGTGATCGATCACCTCAGGGCAAAAGGAGAAAAAGTCGGTCTTGTAACGGTTCACCTTTACCGTCCCTTCTCACCGAAGTATTTCTTCGATGTATTCCCGAAGTCTGTGAAAAAAATAACAGTCCTCGACAGGGCTAAAGAACCCGGAGCAACCGGTGAACCTCTTTACCTTGACATAGTTGACCTGTTCTATGGAAAGGACAGTAAGCCACAGATCATCGGCGGTCGCTACGGACTTAGTTCAAAGGACACCACCCCGAGCCAGATCCTTTCGGTTTTCGAGAACATGAATTTGAAGGAACCGAAGAATCAGTTCACTGTTGGTATCGTTGATGACGTAACTTTCACGTCCCTTCCGGTCCTCCCCGAGATAAACGTTTCTCCTGCAGGAACATATTCAGCCAAGTTCTACGGTCTTGGATCTGACGGAACAGTTGGAGCCAACAAGAACTCTATAAAGATTATAGGTGAAACGACCGACAAATACTGCCAGGCCTACTTTGCTTACGACTCTAAGAAATCGGGAGGCATTACCATTTCTCACCTCCGCTTTGGCGACTCTCCTATCCGTTCACCGTATTATGTCAATACACCTGATTTTGTTGCTTGTCATGTACCCTCGTACCTCGACAAATATGATATGCTGAAGGGTCTGAAGAAAGGCGGAACATTCCTCCTGAACTCCAAATGGGATGCTGAGGAAACAAAGGAACGCCTTCCTGATCACATGAAAAAGTACATGGCTGAGAATGAAATAGATTTCTATATCATCAATGCAACAGCTATCGCCGAAGAACTCGGACTTGGTTCACGAACCAATACGATAATGCAGGCAGCCTTCTTTAAGGTGGCAAATGTCATCCCCTATGAAAAAGCTGAAGATGAGATGAAGAAATTCATCTATAAAAGCTATGGAAGAAAGGGAGAAGATATAGTAAAAATGAACAATGCAGCCGTCGACAGGGGCAGCAGTGTTACAAAAGTTGAAATACCGGCCGTATGGGCAAAAATTGACGTCAAAAAGCAAAAGGACACAAGGGATATACCCGAGTTCATCCGTGAAGTTATGGAGCCAATCAATGCGCTCAAGGGTGACGATCTTCCTGTCAGCGCATTCAGGGGAAGAGAAGACGGGACATTCCCCTCAGGTACCAGCGCCTATGAAAAGCGCGGTATTGCAGTGAATGTTCCCGAATGGCAGCCCGGTGAATGTATCCAGTGCAACCAGTGCTCATACGTTTGCCCTCACGCAGCCATCCGTCCTTTCCTTCTTACCGAGGAAGAACTGGCAAATGCTCCCAAGGATACAAAAACAATTCAGGGTATTCCCGGCGCACTCAAAGCCTACAAGTTCAAGATTCAGGTTAGCGTGCTTGACTGCACAGGTTGCGGAAACTGCGCCGATATATGTCCTTCAAAGAAAAAGGCACTTATCATGAAGCCTCTTGAAAGCCAGATGGCTGAAGCCGATCGCTGGAATTACCTGCACGACAAGGTGGGGTACAAAGATTATGTGGTTGACAAGTTCCTGAATGTCAAGAACAGCCAGTTCTCACAGCCTCTGTTCGAGTTCTCGGGTGCATGTGCCGGTTGCGGGGAAACACCCTATCTCAAGGCCATCACCCAGCTTTTCGGCGACCGTATGATTGCAAGCAACGCAACGGGATGTTCCTCTATATACAGCGGATCGGCACCGTCGATGCCCTATACCCATAACAAAATGGGACGCGGCCCGGCATGGGCAAACTCACTGTTCGAGGACAACGCCGAATTCGGATTAGGGCTTTCACTGGGAACAAGCAAGATGCGTGAAAGGATCACTCTGAAAATGACGGAAGCCATTGCAGCCGGATCTGTAAAAGAAGAGACCAAAGCCGCTTTCGAAGAGTGGCTCAGGGAAAAGAACAATGCGGAAGCATCCAGAACTGCCTCTGCTAAAGTCATTGATGCCTGCAGCAAGGATAAGGCGGCTGTCTGCGAAGACATACTCAGTCTGAAACAATACCTTATAAAGAAATCCCACTGGATCATCGGAGGTGACGGATGGGCATACGACATCGGTTACGGAGGTCTTGACCATGTTCTGGCTTCGGGCGAAGACGTAAATGTCATTGTGCTCGACACCGAGGTATATTCGAATACCGGAGGACAGGCATCCAAATCGACACCGGCCGGAGCAGTAGCAAAGTTTGCAGCATCGGGTAAGAAGATCCGCAAGAAGGATCTGGGACAGATGGCAATGAGTTACGGATACGTTTATGTGGCTCAGGTAGCCATGGGCGCAAACAACAACCAGTATCTGAAGACCCTGAAGGAAGCTGAAGCTTATCCGGGTCCCTCTCTGATCATTGCTTATTCGCCATGTATCAATCACGGTCTCAGGAATGGAATGGGCAAGACCCAGGCTCAGCAGAAGTTTGCTGTAGAATCGGGATACTGGCATCTCTACCGCTACAATCCACTTCTTGAGGAAGCAGGAAAGAATCCTTTCACTCTTGATTCAAAAGAACCGGACTGGAGCAAATTCCAGGATTTCCTGCAGTCGGAGGTACGCTACACATCGCTCATCAAGACCTTCCCCGATCAGGCTGAGATCCTGTTCAAGGCCGCCGAGGAAAATGCAAAATGGAGATACAAGTCATATCAGCGTCTTGCTGCTATGGTTTACGAACCGGTAACCAAAGAATAAACTATTTGCTATACGAAAGGAAGGTATCCCGTAAGAGATACCTTCTTTTTTAGAATTTCACCATGGGCAGATTGATGGGCATAGATTTCGGAACCAAAAGGATTGGCATAGCGGTTTCAGATCCCATGAATATCTTTGCCTCTCCCCTGAAAACAGTAAGTAATCATGAATTTGAGGAATTCCTGACGGAATATCTCAAAAATGAAGCCATCGACGGATTTGTTATCGGCTACCCCCGTACAATGAACAACGAGGCCAGTGAAGCTGTTAATTACATAAATCCGTTTGTCAGGAAACTGAGCAAGACCTATCCCGGAATACCCCTTCATCTTGTTGATGAAAGGTTTACTTCGGAAATGGCGCTGAGTGCAATGATTGAGGGAGGAGTAAAGAAGAAGCAAAGAATGGACAAGGCGATGGTGGATAAGATTAGTGCGTCAATTATACTTCAGTCGTTTCTGGATAGAAGAAAGACAGAAGACGGAAGACAGAAGACAGAAGACGGAAGACAGAAGACAGAAGACGGAAGACCGAAGACAGAAGACGGAAGACCGAAGACCGAAGAACCAAGAACGAAGAACCAGTAACCAGCAACCTCGAACCTCGAACCTCGAACCCCGAACCCCGAACCTCGAACCTCGAACGATAAACGATAAACAATAAACGATAAACCAGGTACTCAATAACAGATAATAACAACACTTACAAAAATAATGGTTTACCCGATAGTAATTTACGGACACCCGGTTCTCAGAAAAGTTGCTGAAGACATAGACAGGGATTACCCGGGTCTGGATCAGCTTGTTGCTGATTTGTTTGAGACGCTTTACCGGTCGGAAGGACTGGGGCTTGCCGCTCCCCAGATAGGCAAATCGATAAGGGTATTTGTAATTGACGGCGAACCTCTTGCTGAAGATGAGCCCTCAATGGCAGGTTTCAAAAAGGTCTTCATAAACACCCGTATTATTGAAAGAAGCGGTGATATTGAACTGATGACTGAAGGATGCCTCAGCATCCCTAACCTGAGGGAGGAAGTAAAACGCGAAGGACATGTCAGGATTACATATTATGACGAAAAGTGGCAGTTCCATGATGAGGTTTATGAAGGATATCTTGCAAGAGTCATACAGCATGAGTATGATCACCTCTACGGCATCCTCTTTACCGACAGGGTAAGCCCTCTGAGAAAAAGGCTTCTCAAGGGTAAACTCAGCGCTATCAGCAAAGGAAAGTTTGAAGCAGATTACAACACCATCCTTGCCGGACAAAAGATAAAGGCATAAATCAATAAAAACATTCCGTCCCTACGGGACGGAATCGAGGAGGGGGTAACGGGGTTCTACCAATATTTGGTCCCTACGGGGACCCCAGGCATCGGGTACGATGTCCCGTCAGGGACATATTCTGTCCCGTCAGGGACACAATGTCGGTAGAAGCGTACATCGGCCTCCCACGTCCCGTGCCGTAAGGGACGGAATATTCCGTCCCTACAGGACGTCACCGAAGAGGGGGTAACGGGTTTCTACCAATATTTGGTCCCTACGGGACCCCAGGCATCGGGTACGATGTCCCGTCAGGGACATATTCTGTCCC
>JBAQCK010000067.1:0-2061 GCA_049294075.1 Bacteroidales bacterium
GGCTCCAACTCGGCAGCTATTATTGCCGATTCCTATTTGAAAGGAATCAGGGGTTATGACATACAAACGCTCTATGAGGCGATACTCAAGAACTCAGAGAATGCCGGTCCACTTTCATCAGTCGGCCGTTTTGGCGTTGATTATTACAATAGTCTGGGTTATATCCCTTATGATGTTGATATAAATGAAAACGTTGCCCGAACACTGGAATATGCTTACGATGATTATACCATCATGAAACTGGCTAAAGAATTGGGAAGACCAAAGGAAGAGATAGACCTTTTTGCCACCCGTGCCATGAACTACAAGAATGTCTTTAATCCGCAAACCCGTTTTATGCAGGGCCGCAATAAAGACAGATCATGGCAAACACCCTTTGTCGCAGAGAAATGGGGTGATGCCTTTACCGAAGGCTGTTCGTGGCATTATACCTGGTGCGTATTTCATGACATCAAAGGATTGCAGAACTTGATGGGCGGAAGTAAAAACTTCGCAGCTAAACTGGATTCCCTTTTTACAGCCCCTCCCCGATTCGATTTCTCCTATTATGGATATCAGATTCATGAAATAACCGAAATGCTGATTGCTGATATGGGACAATATGCCCATGGTAACCAGCCTGTGCAGCATGGCATCTATCTCTATAACTATGCCGCTCAACCATGGAAAACACAATACTGGGTGCGCGAAACGATGAACAGATTATATACGGCACAACCTGACGGACTATGCGGTGATGAAGACAACGGACAAACATCTGCCTGGTATGTATTTTCAGCCATGGGCTTCTACCCTGTTTGTCCGGGTTCGGGTGAATATGTGCTGGGAGCCCCGCTCTTCAAGAAAATAACGCTGAACCTTACCAATGGTAAAAAGTTTATCATCTCTGCTCCTGAAAATAATGAAAACAACCTCTATCGGAATGAAACCAAACTGAATGGAAAACCATACAGTAAACTGTTTATTTCACATAACGACCTGATTAAGGGCGGAACAATGAATATCAGCATGAGTAATCAGCCTGATACCGCCATTATTGTTAAAGATGAAGATTTGCCATTTTCGATAAGCAAATAGTTTGAAAGAATTATTCAAGCCTAACGATCTTGATATCCTTTACCAGTTGGCATCTATATTTATATCTCTTGCCATCAATAGAAATCGTTCATTAGTTTGCCTGCTTCTTATCTCAATTACCACATCTACTAGTATATCCGTATCCCACTCTGGCCCGTTGTTGTTTAGTTTGTTGAGTTTAAAGTCGGGAACGTTAGGTTGAACACCTTGATTAAGTGCAGCGTACCATATTAAGTCATTATTAATCACATAGAGTGTTTGTACCTACAGATTGGGTGAAACAGGCAGACTGTCAATGTTTACCAAATAGATTGAAGCAACTAATGGTCTTTCTTTTGGTACCTGTCCACCGGGAAAGAAATCCCTGGTTAATTCAGCTTCCAGAATATATCTGCCTGATTCGAAGTGCAGTGTGTCAAAAGACTTGGAATAAATATCCGCCTTCATTTCAGAATCTGAGACAACATCTCCACTAAACCGTTCCTTCTCACAAGACCCTGATAAAATGGTCAAACAAAGTATCAAGATAAGATTCAGGGAAATAATCAGTTTATTCTTCATACTCAATGGTTAATAATCAATTTGTAAGCCTTCGGCAAACTGCATCTTTTTTACTTGAGCAAAGCTAATGATCTTTGCGGGAAAAAAACAAAATGTCACGCACAGAAAACAAAGATTACATGCTGCAACTAGTACAGCAGTTTCATGATAGCGGAATAGCCAGGCGGAATTTTCCAAGTCAAAGGGAATTCACCTTTTAAAATTCAGATACTGGCTACAAAAAAGTAAGGAGTATCAGGTTAAAGAGTCACCATTCGTTGAGTTAACCGGGCAAATATCGCAGAACATCAGCCTGTGATATCCCAATGGAGTTGTGATTAACCTGCCTTCCCAAACGCCGGTTGAGTTGATCAAATCACTTATCTATCTCTAGTTTTCATGTTTTCTTTAGGTGCTGCCCGTTACTACCTATACCGGGAACCT
>JBAQCK010000068.1:0-6710 GCA_049294075.1 Bacteroidales bacterium
CCAATGGTTCTCTGGACTTCTCGCTTCATGGTGAAGAAGGGAGCCGGCCGGAAAAACCTTTCGGGATGACCAGGGAACAGCGTCAAAAGCAGTACCGCGGGAAGCGCGAGGAAACAGAAGCTGTACAGGAGAGAATTGAAGAGTACACTCAAAAGAAAATCCGGAAAGCTATAGACATGGTCAGAAGAGCCACAAAAGAAGGGATACGTTTTGATTACCTGCTCTCTGACAGTTGGTTTACTTGTACCGACATCGTACGGTTTATCAAATCCAGACATGTCAGCTGTCATTTTCCGGGTATGATCAGGATGGTCAAAACCAGGTACCGTTTTGAAGGGAAGATGAAAAGTGCCAGAGAGATGGTGAAGCTTCTTCAGACAAGGAAGGAGATCCGATACAGCCGACGCCTGAGTTGTTACTACGGGCAGGCGGAAGTGGAACTCTCCGGCATAAAAGTTAAATTCTTCTTTTGCAGACGAAACAGAAATGGAGACTGGACAGGGCTGCTGACCACCAACACTAAACTTGATTTCTTCGAAGCCTATCATATTTATTCAATGAGATGGTCCGTCGAAGTATTTTTCAAGGAAGCAAAGGGTCTGCCTGGCCGGGGGAAATCCCAAGCCGGAGATTTTGCTTCCCGGATTGCCAGTATCTCCATTACGGTGCTCCAGTACAACATTCCTGGAACAGTTAAGCATTTTATAAATCTTGATAATCTCGAATTAAAGCAAGCAGCTTAAAATCACTTGCGAAACTTAAATAATCAATCATTTATCATTCCCGACACTCATAAAATATTATTTTAATCAATTTGTGATCGTTCTGTATTTATCGATAGATAAATTGCATCAGGATTTTTTGCAAAGAATCATTTGGTATAATAAACTAAAATTTAAATCTTATGAAAAAGAAAACGATGATTTTTTCAGTGTTGTTGCTTTCCCTTTCCTTCACTTTTATCAGTTGCGAAAAAAATCTTGATTCACGAAATAGAAGCAACAATGATAAATTACCTGAAAATGAAGCTAAATTTTTGAATGAAAATCTCCTTGCAAAGCTCAGCACGGATTATATTACAGGAGACTTTCACCAGCATTCAACATACACTGATGGTTCGTGGTCTATAGGTCATGTTATGAGTAAAAACAGCCTGTATAATTTAAAATGGTGGGTAAATAGTGAGCATGGCGGTGCCTTTAACCGGGATGCTGCTGTTTCAGGCAAAGATCTTGGCCAAACGATTCTGTGGAGCAGCTATATACCGAATCCCATAAAAGGAAAGCCAAATGGTTCAAATATGTGGCGCTGGCAGTCAATTGCCGAATATTCCTTTGTTGAAGTTTTAAAGGCGCGTCAACTTTACCCTTCAAACACTATTATCCAGGGTCTGGAATGGAATGTGCCCGGTCATGAGCATGCGAGTACAGGAATTCTGAGCAATCAATTCCTTGCCGATCCGAATGTCTATCCTATTGCTGAATTTGAGTATAAATTTGATAATAGTGATGCTGACAATATGGGAGGACTTAATAATTGGATTAAAAGTACAAATACAGATCATCAAAAAACGTTAGAAGCAATTACATGGATGCAGACGTATTATGGCAAAACAAGCTGGGTTGTTCCTGCTCATCCTGAACGTAAAAATCTATACTCCATCAGTGATTTCCGGGACATGAATAATGCAGGCCCTGATGTGTGCTTTGGTTTTGAAAGTATGCCCGGACACCAGAAAGCAGCCGACAGAGGTGAATATAAAAAATCAAGCAATACATATGGCAATTGCACCTATGGGGGAACAGGGTTGATGGCCGCCAAAGTCGGAGGCCTATGGGATGCAATGCTCAGTGAAGGCCGCAAATGGTGGTTATTTGCAAGTTCTGATTTTCATGATTTAGGTGGTGATTTTTATCCCGGAGAATATCAAAAAACGTACGTTGCCGCTAACAATTCACCACTTTCTATCCTGGATGGACTGAGGTCAGGAAATGCATTTGTAGTAACAGGAGATCTTATAGATTGTCTAAACTTTACAATAAATGGCAACTCGATGGGACAAACAGCCTTCGTTAAGGGGCAAAATGTACCTATTAAAATCTATGTACATGATCCATCCACTATCAATAATAATACATACAGCAATTATACCAATCCGGTTTTAGACCACATTGATTTAATTGCCGGAAAGCTCCACGGCAAAATCGCTAAGGGAGATCCGGAATACTCTAACGACGATGTTAACTCCACTACACGGGTTGTTGCAAGGTTTGATGGAGTCGGTGGATTGAAAGACTCAAACGGTTTGGTAAGTAAAAAGTGGAATGAGCTTGGTAACGGACTTATTATGATCACTTATCTCTATCCCAATCTTGAAGGGGATATGTATTTCAGACTTCGCGGAACCAACCAGGCAATAAATGTACCCGGTGAAACCGATGATACGGGCAATCCTCTTGCTGATGAATTAGTGTATCCAAATGATGGATCCAAGGCTTTTGCAGATCTCTGGTTCTATTCAAATCCGATCTTTGTTAAAAAATAGGTTTTTAGGTTATTTCACATCTAAGAAGAGTCCGGAACATCGGACTCTTCTTTTTTTGAATATCGAAATGTTCCATGGGATAAGATATATCGGATCAAAATGCAAGAAATTTCACTTCCGAATTAACGATCCGGCTTATTGATTTATCGGATAATTTTCCACTCTGAAAATCCCTAACACGTTTAACCCACATTGCAGGTTTAGCCTATAAAAGTCAGGAAAAATCTGTCAATAACCCAATATTTATCAACAATCTATAATGGCTCATATTTATTATTACACATAATCAAATAGTTACAAATTTGATATTTTGTAAAGCAAAATATTGTCCCCCCGCTCTTATTGTTGAATACTAATGAGATAAGTAGCCTTGCTACATGTTTATCAAGCCATTCTTTAAACATAACAGGACTACAGGTGAGAGGTACTGCGTATACAAGTTATGCGAGGTGTATCGGTTAAACGGTGGTGTCTGTCACCGCATCATAGTAAGTTTTGGCAGGTTAGAAGAGCTTGAGACGGTAGACCAAAAGCTGCAATGTGGGTTAAGAGAAAACGTGCGCCGAATATTACTTCGGCATTAAGGTAGACTAAAAAAAGTGCATTCGTAGAAACCTCCCTTTTAGTTTGTTGAATATCAAATTTCTGAAATAAACAACCCCATTCAAATATATTTCAGACAAATGGATAATTCAGGTTATGGTCAGCATGTCAGTTGACGGAAGCGTTGACCACTTTCAGCCGGGTTCATATTTCCCGGATTATTCCGTCTGCATGAGGCATTCAAAAATATTCAGTTCTCCGTTATTGACTCCGGCAATGATATACTGTTTGCCTGCTACAGTTATCGGGACAACCCGTCTGGCATCGCCATTAACTGCAAACCCGGTTTCAGAGGGAAAAGGCATTCTGTAGCTCTTATCCGGCTGCCCCAGAAGGCACCATCCGTAGCTTGCATCGTGGCGACCGTAGTTGGGTTTGAAAGTATAGTCATTTCCAACAAGCAATATGTCAGGTATACCATTGAAATCCACATCCCTGACGTAAATATCCCTGACCGGGGAAGTCTGCGCGGGCATTGGCAGTCTTATGGTACTAAAAGTTGCATCTCCGTTATTGATAAAGATACAGCTTTCAAAAAAGACAGCTTTCTTTTTTATTGAACCGCTGATGGCTTTCCATCCGAAAATATCCCTGGCATCTTTGCCTGCGAAAGCTGAATACCCCGGGTATTTTTCATCAAGATCTTTTATCTGGCCTTTCAATTCATCTACCATTGCTACCAGGTAGCTTTTCCCGTCCTGGTATGCAGTAATGACCTGGTCGATGGTTCCGTTTTCGTCGAAATCGTTAAGGTACATCTCAACCGGTTCTTTTACTGAAGCTTTCATGACATTGTTCAGGCCGAGGTTACCACCAATAAGGTCGATGTCTCCATCATTGTCAATGTCAGCAGCATAAATGCAGTTCCACCATCCTGAAGTCTCTTCAAGTCCTGAATGTTCCGTCTGGTCGCTGAAGTTGCCTTTGTCATTCCTGAGAACAGTGACTTTCATCCATTCTCCTGTCACTATCAGGTCATTGTCGCCATCGTTGTCATAATCGATCCAGCAGGCGTCAGTTACCATTCCGATTTTTATGAGACGCTTCATCCTTTTTCCCGTGATATCGGTAAAGTTCCCCTTACCGTCATTCTCCAGGAGCATCTGATTTGGTGACAAGCCATAAGCTCCCGGAATGGACCTTGAGCCTACGAAAAGATCCATATCGCCATCATTGTCGAAGTCGCAGGGAGCGACACATGATCCGTTGTTGGCAGTAAAAGGAAGAGAACCTTTTTCACTCTCTCCCAGACCGCCTTTCCCGTCGTTGATAAGAAGACGGTCGCTAAGTGCCGGATCACCGAGTGATGCTCCTGCTCCTCCGTGCACAATATAGAGGTCATTGTCGTTATCTCCGTCAGCATCGAATGCTGCAGCATCCACTGCTTCCATAAGTAGATCCTTTATGAAGGCGGGCATGACGCTTTTGCTGAACGAACCGTCGTTCTGCTGAAAAAAGATAACTGAAACCTGCTCTTCTGCGCTGCCTGCAAAAATATCTTCGAGGCCGTCCCCATTAAGGTCAGCCACTTTCAGAGCCGGTCCTTCAGCCGTCATCGAGTGGGGTACAAGAAGCTCATGCCCCGGATCTGGAAAATAGTTTTCAATGTGTTTGTAATCAAGACCGGTAAGGCTTGTTCTTGAAAAGAGTTTATGGCCTTTGCCGGAATACCTTGTACTGCTGAAAGTTCTTCCGGCATTTACCTCATCAAGTACGATTGTGTTTTTCGCCTCAACATTCTTTATCACTTCTTCGGAGAGGTCGGGCCAGCGAACCACAAGGGAATCAATTACTTTAACCCCGCCAAGGCCAAAATGCAGATTGCCTGCACTTGACGACATGAAGCCCCTTACCGGGAACTGTTCTGCAACCTGGATCTGGCCATTGTAATAGAGTGTTACCCGGGCGCCGTATGCAAACTTGTTGTAGTCTCTTCCCTTCAGGACTACCGTCAGAAAGTTGTTTTCAAGCTGTTCACCGGCATTATTCCTGTAGATATATGCATGTTCGTTGATGTTGTTTGTTATAAGGTCGAGATCTCCGTCGTTATCCAGGTCAGCATAGGCAGCGCCATTGGAGTAGGTACGGGTAAGTGATCCCCATTCGTGCGACATATCTGCAAAGGTGAGATCCCCGTTGTTTCTGAATATATAGTTATAATAAGGATAGAGAGGCATCTGATTATATAGCACGCTGTCGGGAGTATCCTTGTTATGTTCGGCCGAAAAGAATTCGTTATCTGACAGGAATTTTGCATAATTAAGGTCATTGGCCCTCCTGTAGATCCCGTTGGTGATAAAAAGATCCTTGAACCCGTCGTTGTCAACATCGCAAAACAGGGGAGACCAGCTCCAATCGGTGGCAAATATTCCCGAGAGTCTGCCAATTTCGCTGAACATTCCTTCCCCAAGGTTGAGCTGCAGGTTATTTCTTACGAACTGGTAGCCATAGCCATAGCTCAGTTTCAGGTTATAAAGCTCATAATCGTCTTCTCCTCCGGATAGTTTTCTTATATCCTGTTCCTCGGGGAGCATGTCCAGAACACAAACGTCGAGGAGTCCGTCGTTATTGAAATCACCTACGTCATTTCCCATGGAGGACCTTGTAGTATGCTTCATGAGTTCTTTGTAACGGTCGGTGAATGTCCCGTTTCTGTTGTTTATGTAGAAATAATCATCTTCGTGGAAATCGTTGGATATGTATATGTCAGGCCAGCCATCGTTATTTACATCGCAGATATTGACTCCGAGGCCATATCCAATCTGGCTGCTGAAGATCCCGGATTCGCCTGTAACATCCGTAAATTGGTGTCTGCCTTCCGAAATTTCGTTCCTGTACATCCTGTCGCCGGCGAGTGTATCATGGTCATAACGGAGTTCGGAAGCGCCATAGCTTCGCGATGTATGTACGGAATGATTAAGAAGATACATGTCGAGATCGCCGTCGAGGTCGTAGTCGAGGAAGGCCGCCTGTGTTGAAAAACCCTGAAAATCCAGTCCGTATTCTTTGGCTTCATCCCTGAAAGTAAGATCTCCCTGGTTTATGAAAAGCTGGTTCCTGCCCCTGATGACCTTATAATTTCCAACCTGGCAGACGTAAATGTCAAGCAGATTATCCCCATTCACATCAGCCATGGAAACGCCGGTCTTCCAGTCTCCCATTCCTTTCACACCTGCCTTTTCAGTAATATCTTCAAAATTAAAATTCCCCCTGTTCAGGTACAGTTTGTTGGGGACCTGGCTGGCTGAAAAATACAGATCGGCCAGTCCGTCATTATTGATATCACCCGCAGCGACTCCGGCACCGTTATTAAAATACAGGTATTGGATCATATTGAACTGTTCGGTTTCGGACAGCTCGTTTGAGAATCCCACATTTGTCTCTTCAGGCGACAGTACCGTAAAAAGCTCCATTCCTGTTTTTTCTTCTTTCCTGATGCAGGAAATTTGTATCAGAATTAAAAAGAATAATATGGTTTGTTTCATTTTTGCTTCTTTCGGATAAAAATGTCATACAACGTGTACTTATGAATAGATACACCGGATTAAAGAACTATTTGTAG
>JBAQCK010000069.1:0-4646 GCA_049294075.1 Bacteroidales bacterium
TTTCCATTTTACGTTCTACCCCCCATCCCGAAAGCTTTCGGGACCCCTGAACTACTCTTTGTACAAATCCTTTAATCATGTTGGATGACTTCATTTCCATTTGACGTTCTACCCCCCACCCCCCCTAAAGGGGGGCCTTAGTTCGCTGTATTACAATTATTTAAAGGTGTTTATCAAACTAGATTACAAGCTTGAATTAGCTTTATATCCGAAAACAGTAACCTATCTAAGTGTAAAAAATTCTATAACCTATATATCGCACATTGCTAGTTCTTTACCCCCCTTTAGGGGGGCAGGGGGGTAAACAAAAGGAGCAATCGGACAATGATCCGAAGTTGCAAAAACATGTACACAAAGATTCGTATTTACGCTTCTGAATTCTTATCCCTCACCAAATCAATCCTTTCTATCTTACTCATATCATCAAGATAATTATTCAGCTTCTTCTGCGCACGTATACCTGAAATCATTGCAAACACGAGTATCACGGCAAGAATATACATAACTATCCTGGTTGTACCGTGATTTGCCTTCAGTGTTTCGGTAAGTCCGTAAAAGAGAAGAAAAAGTGCAAAAAGATTAACAAAAAGTCCGACGATGGCCCCAAGCCAGAGACTTATCCCTGATGTGAATCCAAGCAGTGCACTTATTGGCAATATAACCATAACAGATGCCGTCACCCTCAGACAGGCTTCAAAATCGGTGTTGCCCTTGCAGACAGCTGAAATTACAAGGAGAATTACAGCACCGATAAAGAGCCCTGCCATGGCGCCTATAATTGTCCATACCAGGGCCATTCCCCCGATGCCTGCTCCGAAAACACCGGACTGACCGCCAAGACCTATTACACCCCATAAAAACACTATCACGCCGGCAACAACACTGTATATAAGCGCCTTGATAACCGGCTCCCCTATCCCGCCCGATGTCTTGAGCGCGGCAAAATAACTTTTTGGAGTCTTAACAGTCTCCTTTGACTCCCTGATACATGCGTTCAGATCGAAAGATGTTGAATTGCTCATAATTATGAAAGGTTTAAAGGTTATTGGACATAGTTTTCATCTTCCGCGAAGGATCAACGAAAACCATAGTGAAAGTTATGAAATAATTCAGCCTGAATCATTGCTGAATCACTAAAATGAACACCGAAATAATAATTGTTTTTCCGGCCCTATTCGAGATAGGTGTAGCCATAGAGTCCCGACCGGTAATTCGACAGGAATTCCTTGCCTTCCTCGAGGGTTATTATACCGGCCTTTACTGACGTACTGACCCATGTCTCAACGGTCCTGACCAGCTTCTTCGGACTATACTGCACATATTCCAGAACCTCGGCAACTGTTTCACCGTCAATAACCTGGTCGATCTTATAACCATCCTCATCAACTGATACGTGGACTGCATTGGTATCTCCGAAAAGATTGTGAAGATCTCCAAGTATTTCCTGATAGGCCCCGACAAGGAAAACTCCCAGGTAATAAGGTTCTTTTGCCTTAAGCGAATGCAAGGGAAGATGATACGGGATATTTTTCGTTGAAATAAAATTATCAATTTTGCCGTCCGAATCACAGGTCATATCCTGAATGGTCGCAGCCCTGGTGGGTTCCTCATTCAGCCTGTGTATCGGCATTATCGGGAATATCTGGTCGATTGCCCATGAATCCGGAAGTGACTGAAACAGTGAAAAGTTACAGAAATACTTGTCCGATAGTATCTTCGAGATCTGCCTCAGTTCATCAGGCACATGCTTCGTTACATTTGCCAGACGGTACACCCTCATTGCTGTTGACCAGAACAGCTTCTCGACCTGGGCCCTGGTCTTGAGGTCGATCAGGCCAAGACTGAACCTGTCGAGCGCTTCCTCCCTTATCTGCTGGGCGTCATGCCATGTCTCAAGCATTCTGGGCTGATTTACGCCGTCCCATAGTTCATACAGCTCTTTTACCAGTTCATGGTCTCCTTCACTGATGATTTCCTCATCATCCCACGTGGGCTGTGTGGTTGCTTCCAGCACTTCAAAAACCAGCACTGAATGATGGGCTGCCAGCGACCTTCCCGATTCCGTTATCACATTCGGATGAGGGATATTGTTCTTATTGGCCGCATCAACAAAGGTGCTTACCGAGTCGTTTACGTACTCCTGTATCGTATAATTGACACTGCTCTCACTGTTCGACGATCCGGTTCCGTCATAATCCACTCCCAGACCGCCTCCGATATCCACGAATTCAACTTCAAAGCCCATCTTCCGAAGCTGCACATAAAACTGCGAAGCCTCCCTTAGGGCAACCTTTATCCTGCGTATCTTGGTAACCTGGCTTCCAATGTGAAAATGGATCAGCTTGACACAATCCACCATTTTATTCTTCTCAATGACATCGAGAGCCTCAAGCAATTCGCTCGATGTGAGACCGAACTTGCTGATGTCTCCTCCCGAATCTTCCCATTTGCCGCTTCCGACACTTGCAAGCTTGATACGAATGCCGAGATTGGGCTTTACCTTAAGACGCTTGGCTATACTGATAATCAGCTTGAGCTCGTTGAGCTTTTCAATTACAAGAAATATCCGCTTCCCCATCTTCTGGGCAAGAAGCGCAAGCTCAATATAGGCCTCATCCTTGTAACCATTGCATATTATAAGCGATTCAGGATCCGTATTGATAGCAATTACAGCGTGGAGCTCAGGCTTGGAACCTGCTTCAAGACCTATATTGAATTTTTTGCCGTGACTGACTATCTCCTCCACAACGGGCCGCATCTGATTAACCTTTATGGGATAGATGATGAAATTCTGAGCCTTGTAGTCATATTCCTCAGCTGCCGATTTAAAGCATTTTGATATAGTAATGATGCGGTCATCCAGAATATCCGGAAATCTTACAAGAAGAGGTGTTGCTACATCCGAGAGGCTCAGCTCGTCAATAAGTTCCTTAAGATCAACTCCCACTCCGTTTTTTGCAGGTCTGACTTCAACATTCCCCTTTTCATTTATTGAAAAATAATTGACTCCCCATCCATTGATATTATAGAGCTCAGCAGAATCCTCAATTTTCCATTTTCTCATCTCAATTCAAATTTCCGTTTTTACAGTTTTTAAAAATTTATGGGTATCGTTAATGTTACCTTTATAATTTCTTATCAATTGTTTAGTTATTTTATCAGTACCTGCGCCTCCAGCCCCGCCTCCCCGTTAAGGGTTTTACCCCCCAACCCCCCTAAAGGGGGGTAAGAATTGCGGTTGATTGAATATTTTGTGGTATGCATGAAAAATGAAAACAACCTAAGTTTGCTGATTTCATAGCCCCCTTTAGGGGTCCCGAAAGCTTTCGGGATGGGGGTGAAACAGGCTAAAAAACAATTTTGCTCAAACAGCATAGAGCTAAGTAATTAATAAAATGAAAATGAGGTAAATAAAGCAAAAATCAAATAATCCGTGTTAATGATAAATGACACTCTTGATAATTTTCTGCAATGTTATTAAAATAAAGGCAATAAGGGAATATAATGGGGAAATAATTATAAGTCGGGCTGTCATGCAGTAATGCTGTCGTGCGGCCTTGCAGTCATGCCTTCACGCCGTGCCTATCCTTTAAATCAATTATTTAAGTAAATCATTCCAATAAATATTTAAATTTACTATTGAAAAATACCAACCATCATGAAGTCAGGCAATAAATACATTTCTGGAAGTATTTTTTAATCAGTCTTATTTCTATCCTTTCCATGATACCGAATAAATCTTCAGGACAGGATTATGCCATCGGAGCTGATCTTTCATTCCTTAAAAGCACGGAAGACGGCGGACATGTATTCAAGGAAAATAAAGTTGCAAAACCCGGTCTCACGATATTTACCGATCATGGATACAACTGGATCCGGCTAAGGCTTTTCCACTCTCCCACCAACCTGCCTAACAACCTGGAATACACTATTGCCATTGCCAAAAGTGCAAAGGAACTCGCGATACATGGGCCGATCCGGGCAAACAGTTTGTTCCAAAGGCATGGAACGGGATGTCGCACAAGGAACTGGTCAGAGCTTGCGATACGGCTGACAGTCCGGAGATAATGATACATATCGACCAGGGAGGCAATAAGTCCGGGACCAGATACTTCTTCGACAAATTCAATTCGTACGGAATAGATTACGATTATATCGGACAATCCTATTACCCCTGGTGGCACGGAAATCTTCTTGATCTTCGTGAAAATATGATATTCATGGCAGAAGCATACAAAAAGCCGATCATGCTGGTGGAGGTCGCTTATTGCTCAACTCCAACGGAATACAGGAGCAAACAGGCGCCTTTCCCCGAGACTCCCGAAGGCCAGAAGGAATTTCTTGATGCTGTAAACAGTATCGTTCTGCAGACGCCTGATAACCTGGGAAGAGGGATATTCTGGTGGGAACCGGCCACGCCACCAGGGGGAACAGGGTCACGCGACTTTTTTGATGAAGAAGGGAATGTCCTGCCTGTGATCACCGTGTTTGACAAATTCACAAGACACCAGGAATTTAACTTAGGATGTGTTAAAAAATAATTGATGCATTTTATGGGTTAATTGTATAATTCCAATCACCCCTAAAAGAACTTTTTGTTAGTTTAATATTTTCCAATTCTTCATCCGATACTTTGATTCCTTTTT
>JBAQCK010000070.1:0-4685 GCA_049294075.1 Bacteroidales bacterium
TACTAACTCCAGCTTCAACAGTTTGAGTTTTGGTTCTTGAAAAAACATTTACATCACCGACATTTTTTCTGCCGAATTCAGTTATAGATCCAATAATCAGGTAATCAGCATTGATTTTTGGAGAACCTTGACTTCCTGCAATTTCAAGTTCTTCCATAATTTTAACCATGTCTTGTCTTTCAAGTAGAAGAAACTTCCCAGAAGAGGCTAGTTTTGTTGATAAAATATCCAATGCTTGTTGAGCCATTTTATCATTTTCTTTATCATAAAATATCCCTTTCCCGTACTGAGTTTCATTAGAGAATCGGGCTATTGCTACTTTCCTTTTTAAGGTAAAGTCCTCTTGTTTAATTTCTTGAGCCTGAACTTGTGGTTCAACTTTAACTACTTTTCGTTGAGCAAGACAAGTCATGGTTATAAAACAAGTAATGATCAGAAGCAAGATTTTTCTCATGAAGATTGATTTTTGGTTAAACTAGATAGATTATAAATTATCTTAATGTAATGAAATAGATAATTATGAAATGTGGTTTTTAGTGGTTAATAGTATTTAAATATAATGAAGTTTATACTATTAGGAACATTTATTTGACAAATATGAGAATTCATTTGACAAACAAATTAAGATAAATTTTATTAATGGTCAGGATTGAATCTTTATAGGGTAATCGTTTGACAAATTTTCAGGAGAAATTATCCTGATTAGATCTATGTAAAACTCATGTTAAGATTTTAACTTAGCTAACATTTTCTATAATGCCCTTAGTTAAACTCTTCCCTTCAGACTAAACCCCTATATCCCACCTCCTGAAATAAAGCGCCTGCCTCACAACCGGCAGCGTCTTAAATTCTATTTCCTCCATCTGGGCCTGACTCAACGGCGTGAACTCCGAAGCTATTTTCACATTTTCCTCGAGCTGTTCGATATTGTCAACCCCAATGATTGTAGTGCTCACGGGCAGACTCATGTTGTATGTGAGGGCTTCCTTAATATTGATGGTTCCGGGTATCGGAGTCCGTAACCGCGCATCAGTCTGCTGATCGAGCGGAGGAGGCGTCCACGTGGAAAGGATGCGGCTGCGGGTGGTGACTTTCATCCCGATTATTGCCATTCCTTTATTCTGAGCCTCAGGCAACAGGTAGTTTTTAAAGCTCAGATAATGCACGTCAGCTGCATTCATGGCAATAAGAATTGAATCAAAAGGATAACGCCTTATGGCCTCAAGAAGAACCAGAGGCTCGAAATGACCTGTTATCCCGAGATTCCTTACCATACCTTCGGCTTTGGCTTTTTCAAGCGCTTTTATTGCTCCACCGGCACCAAAAATCTGGTCAACCTGGTCCTGACGCTGGACATTGTGCAGCTGCCATAAGTCGAGATGGTCGGTCTGAAGGTTCTTCAGGCTCTCCTCCAGCAGACGCATGGATCCGTCATAGGTGCGGTCGTGGGTTTTTGTGGAAAGCCAGACCTCGCCCCTTCTTGTCTTCATCACCCTTCCGATATTCAACTGGCTGACACCCTGCCCATACGCGGCAGCCGTGTCGATATAGTTGATCCCCAGGTCTATGGCCCGGTTGATAATCTTCTCCGACTCTTCTTCCTTCCCCTTTATCTCAAGGGTGGCCTGACCGCCCAGACTGAAGATCCCTACCTTGTAGCCTGTCCGGCCAAACGACCGTGTCGGCATAGCACTGAAAGTAACCGGATTAAACGGGTCTTCATTGTTCTTCTTTAATGGGAGAGCCCTTTCGCTTCCTTTTGCATCGAATGTCTTTCCTACCGTAACAACGGCTGCGGCTGCAACTCCGTTCCCTAAAAATGTTCTGCGGTTGATTTTTTTCATTTCTGCATTTTTTTAGTGGTTTCCTATGAGTTCTGTGTTTTCAAAAATACTAAATCCCTTAATTCCAACCAGAAAATAAACAGATTTAATTCCCAAGTGCAGCCATCAGATTTTGCTCGAGGTCTTTGAAATATTCCGATTCCAGTGACCGATTTTCAGAAGGCACAGGAATCTGCTGTTTCAATATTATCTGTGCCGGGGGCCGGCTTAGTACTATAATATCGTTCCCCAGAAGGAGCGCTTCATCCACATCATGCGTTACAAAAATGACAGTCCTTTTATCGGCCTGCCACATCCGTGAGAAGATCCTTATCAGGTTTAATTTCAATTTGATATCCAACCCCTTCAGAGGTTCGTCCATCAGTATTATATCCGAGGGATATGCAAAAGCCCTCGCTATAGAGACTCTCTGCCGCATCCCGCCGCTCAGCTTCGATGGATAGTAACCGGCAAAATCTTCAAGCTCCATAAGCTTGATCAGCTGATCTGTTATCTTTTTCCGCTGTCCGGCTGCCATATCCCTGCCAAGAACAAAGTCAATGTTTTCCTCAACAGTCTTCCAGGGAAGCAGCCTCGGATCCTGGAAGATGTAGGAGATTGTCTTATCCCTGAAGCCCGTCAGAATGCCACTGTCGGGTTTTACGATATCTCCGATAATATTCAGCAAAGTGGTCTTGCCACATCCCGATGGACCGAGGATGGAGGTTATCATCCCTTCGTGAAATTCAATGCTGAAGTCACTGAAAAGTGAAAGATTGTCGAACTTCTTATGCAGGTCTTTTATTTCCAGTCTCATAATCAGGATCTCCAGTTTATGAATCTGCCTTCAATCCATCTGATCGCTTTCTCAAATCCGTAGCTTATAAGCACGGCAATGATAGTCCATGCAATCACTGCATCAATATTAAGGAATGTCTGAGCAGTCTGCATCATAGTGCCAATCCCGAATTCCGGCTGGCTGAGAACCTCACCTATTATTATTGCCCTCCATCCTATGCCCAGGGCACTGGATGCCCCGCTCACAATAAAGGGCATTATAGCGGGGATGTATAGTTCACGAACTATCCTTTCCCTGCTCACCTTATAGAATGAGGCCATACCGACCAGTTCCCTGTCAATGCTCCTTATTCCGTCGCTCACATTGGTCGTGATGAAGGGGAACATGGTAAGCATGCCGATAAAAACCGGAACCGAACCCGGATTAAACCAGATTAGCGCGAGAAGAATGATTGAGATGACCGGTATGGAACGGATGGTAACCAGCACGGGTCGCAGGAAGGCATCAACATATTGATTGATACCGGTAATAATCCCGGCTCCTATCCCGAGCAGCAATGATATGACGAAACCAATAAGCCCCCTTGCAACCGTTGAACCTGCTATCTCAAGGAACCTGCCGTCGGTGAATAATTTCAGTGTGGTAATGAGTGTCTTCTCCGGGGAAGGGATAACAAAATCGGAATCGAAATACACGGCCAGGAGCTTCCATGCTATAAGCATACAGATCACTGAAGCCAGGCTTATGTATTTCTTACCGGTAAATGAAATTTTCATCGGGTAACTTCCCTCCGACTATATCGGGATTCAATTTATAAAAAACATTCAGATAGTTCTCAATTTCACTTTCCACTTCGGCTGCCCTGACAAACCTGAGATTTGATCCGGGTATGGCATGCGCTGCAACAGCTGTGTCGGGAAGAATCCCGTACCGTACGATCAGAACGGCCGCGCTGTCGGGATATTGATTCACCCACCAGGAAGAATGTCTGTACGAATCTATAATCTTTTCAACCAGTTCAGGTTCATGCCTGAGTATGCCTTCACTGCCAAGAAAAGCTGTTTCAGTAATTTCTATATCCTCTTTTCTGCTCCACTCTGTCTCAAGATTGAAGATAATCCGGATATCCCTGTTTTTCAGGGTAACCAGACTGACCAAAGGTTCGGAGAGTATTCCAAGCGCCGCCTGCCCTGCAGCTACCGCGTTGGCAAGATCGATATGGGTGGGGAAACTGTAGTCAAGAATCACATCCCTGTCGGGATCGAGGCCATTTTTAACGAGAAGATGCCTTAACATCACATCGGGAGTCATTCCCCTGGCCATAACATGAATACGCCTGTTCCTGAGATCTTCCCACCGGCTGACGAGGGTATCACTGCCGGCAAGATAGAGAGTCCCCCAGCAGGGGATGCCTATTAACTTGTATTTCAGCCCCTTGTTATACATAATGGCTGCCATGGTGGTTGGAAGGATTGCAAAATCCGCTGTACCGTCGAGCATCATTTTACGGACCTGAAGCGGTTCGTTAAGTATCTGCACATCCACAGAATGCCCTGAACTGCGTCCCAGGCTGTCGATCAGCCTTATCATGCCCATGGCCGAAGGACCTTTCAGGGCGGCAATAGTGTAATCAGCACCACCTGGTTCTTTCCCCTTCCGGCTTCCGCATCCGTATAGCAGTAAAACAAATATGGCTAAGTATGACAGCTTTTTCAGCATCGCATAAGTTTCTGATGCAAAACTATCTATTCAGGGAATTCCGTCATCACTTTTCACACGTTTTCTTTGAATAAAACCTTAACAGGGGTTTATTGTGGAGGTAACCTTATTACGCAAGACAGAATTATTTTCTACCTCCTCTCTGACTCTCACACTCGCAATGGTACTGCCCCTTCAAAAAAAAGTGGGTCAGGACAGTGGACCATGGATGAGATCCCTCGCCTAAGTGGTCCTTGATTACTCTTTTCTCGCGTTGAATGTCTTCAAAAGTAAGGATAGTTAGATCTATCCGGTATCAACCGGCGAGGGATGACAGGCGCCCCGGGGTAGTTGGGGGGTGAGGC
>JBAQCK010000071.1:0-1855 GCA_049294075.1 Bacteroidales bacterium
ATAGCAATGGCATATATCCAGGCGAATACCTTAACGACCGGAGTCCAAAACCTGTGGTTAAGTCCGAGAGTCTGAAATGCCGATGAAATGGCATGGTACAGATGCAGTCCGAGAAGAATGAAACACAAGAGATAAATATAGTTGTAGGCAGGTATTCTGAAAAGCTCATGTGCCACCGAATAAAAATCATCAGGATTCCCCTCCACAAGTCCGAGCCGCATGAAGTAAAAGTTGAAGAAGTGGATGACAAGAAAGGTAAATACCGAAGCGCCTGTCCAGATCATGAATTTGGAAAAAAAGGATGTCTGTGTTTTTATGCTTATTGCATACCCTGTCGGCCGGGCTCTCCAGTTCTGGATCTGGATATAAACACCGTAGAAGATATGGATCAGAATTACTGAAATAAGTAATACTTCTATAATCCTGATCAGGGGAAAAGTTGCCATGAAATGGGCTGCCTTGTTGAAAGGACCGGGATCACTTTTAAGAAGCATGAAGTTTATAACCAGATGGACCGGCAGGAACAATATCAAAAAAAGGCCTGCCAGAGCCATCACAAACTTTTTTGAAACGGATGAGAATAGTACTTTATCCATGGTCAGTGAGTTTTTTTGAATTTTCCGACCGGAACATTTTGTATAAAAATAAAACTAAATAACCATATTATCAATTCCTCCGATTAAGTATATTTAGGCATGGTTGCTTGTTGCTGGTTAGCTGGCGTGCGGCGTGCGGTACGCGGCAAAATCTAACGCCTTAATACCTTCACGCCCTGACGCCTTGAAATGAGTTACTGCCAACTGCAAGCTTGATTAATTGTCCCAAAATATTGCGTCATGAATTACTACATCCACTACAACGGCGGTAAAGTTTATTACTACGATAAAGGAGAAGGTGATGCGGTCATTCTGCTTCACGGGTATCTCGAGACCTCAGATATCTGGGCCGGTTTTGCAGATAAGCTTGCAAAGAGGTTCCGTGTGATATCGGTCGACCTTCCGGGGCACGGTCTTTCGAAGGTTTACAGCGAGAGTCATACCATGGAGTTCATGGCCGGCGCCCTGAAGAGTCTCATGGAGAACCTGCATCTGCCGAAAGCATTCATTGCAGGTCATTCCCTCGGAGGGTATGTTGCTCTTGCCTTTGTTGAACTTTATTCTGCTATGCTCTCGGGATATTGCCTGTTCCATTCACATCCTTTCGCCGACAGGCCTGAAACCGTGGCAAAAAGGGAGAAGGAGATAAAAGTGGTGAGGGCTGCAAAGAAATACCTGTTATACCCCGACAACATTTCCCGGATGTATGCCACACAGAATCTAGAAAAATTCAGTGAGGATCTTCAGAGATCAAAGGATATTGCTGCAACAATAAGGGATGAAGGCATAATAGCGGTGCTCAACGGAATGATGAACAGGCCTTCGAGGCAGAAGGTAATGGAGGAAGGAAGGGTTCCCTGTCTCTGGATCCTGGGCAGGCTGGATAATTATATATCATGGACCGAGGTATTGTCAAAGGTCAATCTCCCTGCAAATGCCAGGGTGGAGATCCTCGAAAACTCAGGCCATATGGGATTTATCGAAGAGCAGGATCTGTCGGTTAAGCTGATTTCGGATTTTGCCGGCAGGATCAGATCCTAATCTTTATACACATCCTGATTATTGAAATTCTTTATTTCTGAAACTCCTTCCATTTTTTAACCCCCAGCCCCCCTATCCTTTTTTACCCCCCAGCCCCCCTAAGCTACTCTTTGTACACATCTGTTTGCAAGTTAGAATCATTGTAGGGTTCCCCTTTTTGTTTACCCCCCAACCCCCCTAAAGGGGGGCTAAGAAGCAGGTATTGAGCAATATAGCAG
>JBAQCK010000072.1:0-21059 GCA_049294075.1 Bacteroidales bacterium
CATCAGATTATAACTTAAATAATCTATTGAAATAAATGACCAAATTGCTCAATCTGTCTGTCATTGCTATTATCATTATGCTTCCATTGGCAGCAGGTGCTCAGACTATAACAGATCAGATCCTATGGAAGCAGGGCACAGGCAAATATAACAACTACAGGATACCGTCCCTGGTAATATCACCACAGGGGACAATCCTGGCTTTTTGCGAGGGGAGAGAAGCCGGTGACGCAGGCGACATTAATCTCTTGCTCAGACGTTCTGCCGACAACGGTCTTACATGGAACGAAGAGATAGTAGTATGGGACGATGGAACCAATACTTGCGGGAATCCATGTCCTGTTGTTGACCACAGCACCGGGAGGGTATGGTTGTTTATGACCTGGAATAACGGCAAGGATCATGAACGGGATATTATAAATAAAAGATCAATTGATACCCGTGTACCTTATTTATGCTATTCTGACGATGATGGATTGACATGGTCAAGACCTGAGGCGGTCCATAATGTGAAAGACCAGGCGTGGGGATGGTATGCCACAGGACCAGGAATTGGAATACAACTTAAAAGGGGGATATATAAAGGGCGACTTGTTGTTCCCGCAAATCATAGTTATGATGATCCGGATAGTAAACTGCAGGCAGGCCCATACGGTTATGGTTCCCATATAATCTATTCTGATGATCATGGTAAGACATGGCATCTTGGTCAGGCAATAAAACCCGGCTGCAATGAAAGTCAGTTGGCTGAACTTGAAGATGGGAAACTGGTCATGAATATGAGGTCATATAACGACAGGTCTTGTCGGGCAATATCTTTAAGCAGTGACGGAGGAGCTACCTGGACAGAAATAGAGCATGATCCCTACCTTGTGGAGTCAAAATGCCAGGCCAGTCTTTATGAATATGGTTCCTTTAATTCCCGAAATCTTTATCTCTTCTCAAATCCGGCCGTACCTTCAGGAAGAAGATCGATGACTATAAAAGCGAGTTTCGATAATTGCAGATCATGGAGTAACAGCAAGCTGGTATGGGCTGGCCCATCGGCATATTCATGTCTGGCAGGATTAAACAATGGCCATGCTGCCATATTATTTGAGTGCGGAACAGAGAAACCATATGAAGCTATCCGGTTCCTGAGCTTCTCCACGGAAGAACTCTTTAAACCGGGAACTTTGGTTGAAAAGCATGAATAAGTCTTCTATTTGAGGCTTATTAACACTGTCAAGACCTGTCAGAATGAAGATATTCAGTCATCGTGAGATTTTTGGCAATTGGGCTACTCTGCTCCTTACTACAGATAATAAAGGAGCAATTGACTATAGTAAACTTTGTGACGAAATTGATGTCCTGATTGCGTCACGGCCCAATGGAATTTATTGTAACGGTACTGCTGGCGAGTTTTATACTCTGGCCGAGGATGAGTTTGACAAAATCGCAGTTCTTATTGCAGTCAAATGCAGCCGATCAGAGATACCTTACCAGTTAGGTGTCACTCATACAAGTCCGCAGGCTTCCCTTGAACGTCTCAAACGAGTAAGAAGCCTCGAGCCTTGCGCGGTTCAGGTAATATTACCTGACTGGTTTCCACCAACACTTGAAGAAAGTATTGATTTTCTTAAAGGAGTTGAGGAGACAGCTGGTGGCATTAGCCTGATCCTGTATAATCCGCCGCACGCAAAGAAGCAACTGGATCCTGAAGAGTGGGCTGTAATCAGGAATAGTGTTCCAACGCTGCAGGGACTTAAAGTTTTTGATCACAACGGTGATACAGGCTGGTATTCAAGGGTAAGAATGAACAGCATGGGTCTTTCTGTTTTCATACCCGGTCACCGTTTATGTACAGGTATAAAATCAGGTGCACATGGCTCTTATTCAAACATTTCATGTTTAAACCCCTTTGCTGCCCAGAGGTGGTATGACATGATCATCAGGGATATGGAGGCAGCATTAGAACTTGAATCAAGGATTAATGAGTTTATGACAAGATTTATAGCACCATTAATAAATGTACATGGATACTCAAACCAGGCTTGCGACAGGTTTATGGCAGTTCTTGGAGGATGGGCTGATGTCGGGGAGTATCTGAGATGGCCATATAAATCAGTCCCTGCTGAGTATGTTGAGGCAATTAAGTATGATGCGAAAAAAATTATACCTGAGTTCTTTCAGACAAGTTAGCATTGACCTATCCCTAACAAAACAATAATGAGATTACTCAAATGATTAGATTCATCCCATTGGTTTTAACTTCGTCAAAGATATTACTTGCCATTCCATTTGCAGGAATTCTGATGACTTCCTGCATCCGGCGTGAAAACCAGGTACATGTTACTCTGAAACAGTTTCAGGTGCCGGTTCTCAAGTACAGGCAGAATAATCCTGTGCTGCAGATCAAACTTGTAGTGCCGGAAAATGTTGCCTCAGAAAAGGTTAGCTCTTTCACGATCAGTGCTGATGGTACTGACGATCTGGCTGATATCATGGCAATAAGGCTCTTTTATATGGGGAAGGATTCTATGTGGATCAGGTATGAGGATACTCCTGAAAAAGCGGGCAACATTCTTGACCCAATACCTTCGGATGATTTCAGACCTATCCAATTCGGGGAGGAGATGCCACCTGCATCAGAGATAACCTTCAGAGATGAGCAGATGCTTGAACCTGGAGATAACTATTTCTGGGTCATGTATGAACTATCAGACATGGCTGACCTTCACCACACGGCAGATGCAGGTTGTAATAAAATAAAGCTAGATAAAGGAGGCTTTATAAGCCCCGAACTTTCAAGTCCTCCTGTTGTCCAGCGTATAGGTGTTGCTCTCAGGCAACCTATGGATGAAAATGTTGACACTTATCGTATACCAGGATTGGCGACTACCAACAAAGGCACACTTCTGGCACTTTATGATGCCAGGCATGAAAGTAGTCGGGATTTGCAGGGAGATATTGATATAGTTGTTAACCGTAGCACCGATGGAGGTAACACCTGGGAACCAAACAGGCTTGTCCTTGACATGGGTGAATGGGGAGGATTGCCCCGGAAATTCAACGGAGTTAGCGATCCCTGCATAGTAGTCGATGAGAACTCAGAGAAAATCTTCATTGCCGGTCTTTGGATGCATGGTCTGCTGGATACCGCAGGCAGGTGGATTGAAGGCCTGACTGATGAGAGTACTTTTTGGGAACACCAGTGGAGGAGAAAGGGATCACAGCCAGGCTTTGGGGTAAAGCAGACATCACAGTTCCTTATTTCAGAGAGTACCGATGACGGTCAGTCATGGAGCCCTCCGGTCAACCTTACACATATGTGCAAGAAGCTGGAATGGTGGCTCTGGGCACCTGCTCCGGGAAGAGGTATCACAGCTGATGATGGCACTCTCGTTATACCGACCCAGGGCAGGGATGCGGAAGGTAAGGCATTTTCGAATATCACCTACAGCAAAGACGGTGGGATAACATGGAAGACAAGCAACCCAGCCTATTCAGGCACCAACGAATGCTCTGTAGTTCAATTGAGTGACGGTACCTTAATGCTGAACATGCGTTACCGGCCACCCCGGGGAGAGAAGACTGGTAGGATCATTGCAGTGACTGATGACCTTGGTGATACATGGACTGAACATCCGACCTCGCGGACTGGCTTGCCCGAGCCGGTCTGTATGGGATCACTGCACAAACATATTTATATTGAGGGAGGGGAAAGGAAATCGGTCCTACTGTTTTCAAACCCAAATGTTGATAAAAATCCCAGGAGCAGGATCACAATAAAGGCAAGCTTTGATGACGGATTAACCTGGCCCGACAAATTCCGGCTGCTTCTTGATGAAGGTTATGGAAGAGGCTACTCGTGTCTTACCTCAATAGATGAAAAGACTATAGGTATTGTTTACGAAGGAAGCCAGGCAGATATGATCTTTGAGAGTATTCCACTGAATGAAATCATTAAATAATAACCATGCAGGCAAAACAAATTTTATTAGACTTATTTCTGATATCTGCGATTTTCTCTTGTTCTGGTCTTGCCGGATGTGCCCGGAAGGATCATTTGGCAAAAGGAGAGATGCCCTTTCTCCAATGGACTGCGGATAGTGACAAAATGAATTTCCGCTTGAATCAGCTTGAAAATATTGAGACATCAACTTTATACAATGCCTTACCTGAAACAGGGACTTTCTCACATCACAGCCATCTTGCCTGGTTTAAAGAGACACTTTTTGCTACCTGGGATAACCAGGTGAATGACGAGAATGGTTCTGGCCAACATGGTCTGATGCGACGTTCTGCAGATCGTGGCAGGAACTGGAGTGCTATCGAAGAGCTTTTTCCACCGCTTGACAAAGAACTGCCGGCTTCTGAGGCATTTATTGGGACACGATATATGACTTCCAACGGATTTGCGATCATTGATGAAGTGCTTTATGCAGTGACTGATGTGGCAGAATGGACTGGCACCAGCATTGAGGAAAAAAAACGCGTCAACATAGGACGCATGTGCCGTTCGGTTGGCATTGACGGCACACTTGGCGATATCTTCTGGTTGGAGAATAGCCCACCTGATTCTGCTCCCGGATTTCCCACATATCCCGTCGGAGATCCGGTAATCATTGAAAAATTCAATAACTATTTCAGACAGCCAGGCAACGAGATCCAGCTTGACTTTAATACCCCCAAGCCTGTTTCAGATGACAACCACCGGCTCACAGAACCTGTCCCTTCATACAGGCTTACCGATGGCACCTGCGTCAGGCTGTTTCGCGATATGGGGAGCATGGATGCCGTGACCCAAAAGGAGAAGGAAGATTCAAAGAGCAGAAGAAACTATGCTTCTTTCAGCTTTGATGACGGCAAGAGCTGGACTGTACCGAGGCGCACGAGCTTTCCGGATGCCTGCGCAAGGAGTAATGCCGGAAAATTGCCTGACGGTCAGGTCTATGTTATAAACAATATAATACCAATGAATCCGGGAGGCCTTGGCGGACGATCAATGCTGGCCATCTCTCTTACAAAAGACGGACTGAATTTTGACCGTGTGGCTATTATCAGGTTCATCCCACCACCACTCCGGTACCCGGGACTGGAAAAGACCATCGGATACCAGTATCCTCATTCAGTTTTGGCAGATGGTGACCTATGGGTGATTTACTCAGTTAATAAGGAGGATATTCAGGTAACCAGAATCCCTCTCGACGAGCTCTATGAGTTGAACTGATTCATATTCTGCACGAACCATACTGACCGGCATAAACTCGTAAATACAAACAGGCTGCCGTTAACCAATAATCAGAATAAAACTAAACGGATGAAAAGAATTGGTATTAGGTGGATAAGCAGTCTATTAAAAGTATCACTTGTCCCGGTTATGTTTCAGGGATGCAGAACAGAGGCACATAAACCCAATTTTATTTTTTTCCTTGTGGATGACCTGGGATACAGTGACGTAGGTTGTTACGGAAGTGAATACTATGAAACACCCAACATAGACCGTGTTGCTGCTGAAGGTATGAAGTTCACTGATGCCTATGCGGGAAGTACCATTTCCTCCCCAACCAGGGCAAGCATTCTTACAGGCAAGTATGCTGCCCGCCTTCATATTACAGCACCCATTCCCATCATCTCTCATAAAAGGCAGGAATCCGCCGGAAATATCACCCGGCTGAAAGATCCTGATTATTGCATGAACCTGCCACTTGAGGAAGTGACCATTGCCGAAACGCTTAAGTCTGCAGGGTATGCCACTGCTTCAATAGGTAAATGGCACGTGTGTAATGATCCTGAATATTTTCCTGAATCCCAGGGATTTGACATCAACGTTGGTGGGAACGGTCATGGGAATACCCAGAATTATTTCTATCCGTACAAAAACAGGTGGAGGATGACAGAAGGATTCCCATGGATCCAATGGAATACACTCCCTGATGGGATTCCGGGTGAGTATATCACAGACCGTCTTACTGATGAAGCCCTGAAGTTCATCGAGGAAAACAGAGACAGGCCATTCTTTCTTTACCTCTCGCATTATGCGGTGCATACTCCCATACAGGCGAAGGACATACTGATTGAAAAGTACAGTGGGAAATCCGCAGATACAATTCGGGGGCATTCCAATGCAAAATATGCGGCAATGATCGAAAGTGTTGATCAGAGCATGGGAAATCTCATCAAAAAGCTTAAGAATCTTAAGTTGAATGATAACACAATTATTATTTTTTATTCCGATAACGGGGGCCTGCTTAAATCAACAACAAACTATCCCTTCAGGGGAGGAAAGGGTAATTTCTATGAGGGAGGCATAAGGGTCCCGCTCATTATCAAATGGCCGGGGGTAACAAAGGCAGGATCAGTATCTTCAGTTCCAGTAATAAGCAACGATTTTTATCCTACAATGCTGGAAATGGCCGGGATTCCCCTGATGCCCGAACAGCATACTGACGGACTAAGCATGGTACCTCTTTTAAAAGAGGAAACAGTAAGCCACAGGGAGGCAATATTCTGGCATTACCCTCACTATATGAGCCTTTGCAGCGTGATAAGGTATCTTGACTGGAAAATGATCGAGTCTCTTGATGATGGTTCGGTTGAACTCTATAATCTTGAAACCGATCCCGGCGAACAACATAACGTAGCAGCGGAGCATCCGGATCTGGTTACCGATCTTAAAAAGAAACTTGGTGAGTGGAGAGTGAACATTAATGCTCAGATGCCTGAGATAAATCCCGATTATGGAAAATAACCGGAAACCTTAAATGATGGAGATCCCCGGAGGTTTTAATATGAGCATAAATATCACCAATATATTTGAATTGAGCCAGATTGCCGGACATTTCCATATCCCTGCATATGGATTGGAATTAAATATTGAGGAGATTTTTTTAAGGCAACCAGAGTTTGGTAATTAAAAAATTTTATATTTGTAAGACAAATCATATAAATATGAATGATCTTAGAATCGTTAATCATCAGGTTACACTTGTCGATCAGGTTGAGGACAAGTTACTCAGCTATTTTAAGGCCAATAACCTGGGACCAGGCGACCCTATTCCCAAGGAGTTGGAACTTGCAAGTGCCCTCGGGGTAGGACGCAGTGTTCTAAGGGAAGCGTTAAGCCGCCTGAGGATGCTGGGGCTGATTGAAACACGCACACGCAGGGGTATGCTGCTTGCTGAACCATCACTGCTCAGAGGTATGAGCAGGATAGTTGAACCCAATATGTTGAGTGATAAGACTCTATTCAATATTCTTGGCTTCAGAGTATCGCTTGAGATCGGAATGACTGAAATTATTTTTCAAAACATCAATAGAAAGTATCTGGAGGACCTCGAAGATATTGTAAAGAGGGGTATTGTGAAGAGATACAGTGAATATACTCCGGTAACTGAATTTGAGTTTCATACTAAACTGTATGAGATAACAGGTAACAGTACGATAATTGAATTTCAGGCAATTATACGCCCGGTATCGGTATTTCTGAAGGAGAGATTCAAAGATTACTTTCTGCCGATTAACAAGGAACTCTCCAGAACTGGCAAACTGGTTTCACACGAGGACCTGCTTGATTACCTCAAAAAAGGAGATAAAGAAGGATTCAGAAGAGGAATGATAGACCATTTCGGGCCATATTACTCCTTCCTGAAAAAAGAAAATTCAATTGAGCAAAGCTAATTATTTATTACTGAAACTGGAATTTTAATGAGATTCAGGATTATTGTTTGTGCTGTTTTATTTTTGATTACAGCATCCGGCTCTCTCGCGATTAATCCCAATAGTAGGGAAAGGGAAAGATTTGTTTTTGAGAAGTTCGGAGAGCTCCCGCCACTGAAAGATGGGGAGATTCAGCCAGGAGTTGCCGGTGCTTTTTCCGGTATTATTGATCAGTATTTGATAATTGCCGGTGGTGCAAACTTCCCTGAAAAGCGTCCATGGGATGGAGGCATTAAAAGATTCCACTCGGATATATATGTATGCTCAACTGACAGGAACAATAAGGATTGGAAGATTTTTCCCGGTGCTTTAACACGTGAGCTTGCTTATGGCGTATCTGTGACTCTTCCTGACGGAATCCTTTGCATAGGAGGTACTGATGCCGGCAGCACCTATGCAGATGTTTTTCTGATGAAATTCAATGGGAGTGAATTTGCTTTTGAAGAATGGCCTTCGCTCCCCGTCCCGTTATCCAACATGGCAGGGGCATTAATTGACGGGAAGATTTATATTGCCGGGGGTGTTGAAGACGCTGTTCAGCCATCGTCCACCAGCTATTTCTTCATGTTTGACACGGGGAACAGGGCAAAGGGATGGGTCTCCCTGCCTTCATGGCCCGGAATGCCAAGGGCCTATGCTGTTGCAGCCGGGCAGAGCGACGGATTTGACAGGTGTTTTTACCTTTTCAGCGGCAGGAATATCAGTCCAGAAAAGTCATGGGAGGTTCTCACTGACGGATATGTTTTTAACCCCAGGCTCAATACCTGGAAAAAGCTGGATCATCCTGACGGACCAGAATTCCCTGTTATGGCTGGTACTGCTGTTCCGGTTGGAGCAAACCACATCATGATTGTCGGAGGGACTGATGGTTTGCTGGCTTTGCAGCAGAGAGAATTTGAGCGGATAGCTACAGAACTGGAGGCCAAAAATCAAACGGGCAAATATACTGACAGCATTAATGTTCTTAATACCAAAGTAAGATCAATGCTTGAAAATCATCCTGGTTTCAGCAGGGAGATACTTCTTTATCATACAATTACAAACACTGTTTTCACCAAGGAGGAGTCTCCCTTCTGGATTCCTGTCACTACAAATATTGTACGGGCAGGTAACAGGAATATCCTTACGAGCGGTGAGATCCGTCCCGGTGTCAGAACCCCTGAACTGATTTCCGTTGAACAGGTTAGAACCATACAGTCATTCGGCTTAATGAACAATATTGTACTCATACTCTATTTCGGAGTATTGGTTTTCATGGGATGGTTCTTTTCGAAACGTCAGAAGACATCCAATGATTATTTCAGGGGAGGAGGGAGAGTTCCCTGGTGGGTGGCAGGCCTGAGTATTTTCGGTACTGCTCTCAGTTCAATCACCTTTATGGCCATTCCTGCAAAGGCTTATGCCACTGACTGGAGTTATATATTCATGAATGCAGGGATAATACTGGTAGCACCACTTATAGTATATCTCTTTATACCATTTTACAGAAGATTGAACCTAACTACCGCATATGACTATCTTGAACAGAGGTTCAATATCTCAACCCGACTCATTTGCAGTGTGTCATATATCCTTTACCAGGTTGGCAGGATGGGAATTGTAATTCTGCTGCCTTCAATTGCCATAAATGTTGTAACAGGGATAGATATTTTTATATGTATCGGATTGATGGGAATTTTAAGCCTTGTTTATACAATTATGGGGGGTATTGAGGCTGTGGTGTGGACGGATGCCATGCAGGTGCTTGTTTTACTTGGCGGTGCTGTAATAGCTATAGTATACATGACTGCAAATGTGGACGGAGGTTTTAGTGCGATCGTCACCCAGGGAGCAGCAGACGGAAAGTTTAATACTGCAAGCCTGTCATGGGACTTGAAAAACCCGACACTATGGACGGTACTGATTGCCACTCTTTTTTCAAAGACTACCGAGTATGGAGCTGATCAGACAATGGTGCAGCGTTACCTGACAACAAGGGATGTGAAAACTGCCTCCAGGGGCGTATGGATGAATGCAGCTTTGACCGTTCCGGCTACTCTTATATTCTTTATCATAGGTACCTGCCTTTATGTCTTTTACAAAACTAATCCGGGACTGCTCAGCAGCACAATCACTGATGGCGATGCAATATTCCCGTGGTTTATTATTAACAGTCTGCCAAAAGGGGTCTCTGGTCTGCTTATAGGAGGGATTTTTGCGGCTGCCATGTCAACCCTGAGCGCAAGTATGAACTCATCTGCCACAGCATATTGTGTAGATATTCACTTCAGATTCGGCCTTTCAAGGCATAATCAGCTCTCTGTCGCTAAAATCGCGACCTTGATAATCGGGCTTATAGGGGTGATTTTTGCATTCCTGATGGCAACCTGGGATATAGCATCACTCTGGGATGAAATGCAGAAGATAGTTGGGTTGGTAATTGGCAGTATGGGAGGATTATTTATGATGGGACTGCTTACTCGAAGGGCAAACGGAGCAGGTGCTTTGGTAGGTCTTGCAGGCAGTATCATTGTACAGATCATTGTGAGCAGAACAGGCGCTGTCCATTTGCTGCTTTACGCTGCCACAGGTTTTGTTGCCTGCTTTACCATCGGATACCTTGCAAGCCTGATATTTGGGAAAAGCAAAAAGGATATCATTGACCTAACGGTTTACCGGCTTAAAAAACCAAGACTAAAATAAAAGATATGAATTTTGAAATGCTTAACGGGTTAGTGGCTGCTCCATTCACCCCTATGGATGGGAAGGGAAATCTGAACCTTGACCAGATTGACAATTATGCGGACCTTCTGATAAGAAATAAGGTAATGGGCATTTTTGTCTGCGGAACAACGGGTGAGAGTTTCTCAATGACAATCAAAGAGCGGAAACAGGTTCTTGAGAAATGGGTCAAGGTTGCGGGCAAGAAGCTGAAAATTATTTGCCATGTTGGCAGTAACTGCCTTAAGGAGAGCAAGGAACTTGCTGCCCATGCACAAAGGCAGGGTGCTTATGCCATAGGCTGTATTTCCCCTATGATCTTCAAGCCATCTAATGCCAGGGATCTAATGGAGTTTCTGAAACCCATTGCTGCATCTGCGCCAGAGTTGCCTTTCTTTTATTATCATTTTCCCGCTTTGACAGGTATTGATATTAAGGCCAGTGAGTTATTTAAACTTGCCTCATCAGTTCCAAACTTTGCGGGAGTAAAGTTTACTCACTCAGACTTTTATGATATGCAAAAGTGTCTCTCATTTGACGGAGGACGTTATAATGTTCTCAACGGGTTTGACGAGATGCTAATATGTGGATTAAGTCTCGGAGTAAAGGCAGCCGTTGGGAGTACATACAACTTCCTTGCCCCGCTTTATCATGAAATATGGGATTCATTCTCCTCCGGAGATTTGACAAGAGCCAGGGAACTGCAACAATTTTCGGTCAGCGTTGTGGACATTCTTGTAAAATACAGGGGTGCAACTGTTGCCGGTAAAGGTATTATGGGAATGCTCGGCATTGATTGTGGACCCTGCAGATTACCTCTGAATACTCTCTCTGAAATTGAAAAAGCTCAGATGAAAGATGATCTGAATGCAATCGGATTCTTCGATATGGCAGATTTCAAGAACTAAAAGAATAAGGAGAGGTCATGTCGGTGCCCTCTCCTTATAACAAAGTGATGATTGATAACCTAAAAACCATCGTTTAAAACTACAAAAAAGTATCAACAAATGAAGTGCAATTTATCTTTTTAGAAATAACCTAAATACTATTCGAAATGAAAGAAATCCAGGTATTAAAAGGACCAAGGAGTCTCTCTGTATGGTTCAGAGGGATTACATTGTCAATGATGTTCTTTCTCATTGGTTCTTTGGCTTACAGTCAGGATCTTAACATATCCGGCACAGTCAGCGAAGAGTCCGGTGATCCGTTGCCAGCAGTGACAGTTACAGTTAAGGGTACTCTTACAGGAACGGTAACAGACATGAACGGCGAGTATTCTATTAAGGCTCCCGCAGGATCAACCCTTGTATTTTCATTTGTCGGAATGGAAACGCAGGAGGTCATGGTAAGTGGCCAGACTACTGTAAATATAACCATGATGTCTTCAACAGTGGGTCTGGAGGAGCTTGTTGTGATAGGCTACGGAACACAATCAAGGGCGACAATCACAACTTCGATAACCAAAGTCGGAGCTGATAAAATTGAAAATGTAGCGGTTACAGATGTTGCCTCAGCTTTACAAGGTAAGTTATCCGGTGTGCGGATTTATCACACTCAGGGAGGCCAACCCGGCAGTGATGCTTCTATACTCATCCGTGGTGGCTCTTCAATCAATAAGAGTAATGATCCGCTGGTGATTGTTGATGGAATGGTCAGGTCACTCGATGATATTAATCCTAATGATATTGAAACAGTTCAGGTGCTTAAAGATGCGTCATCAACGGCCATTTATGGAGCCAGGGCCTCAAACGGTGTTGTCCTTGTCACTACTAAAAGGGGAGAACTTGGCAAAGCTGAAATAACCTTTAATATTAACAACGGTTTTGCTTCCCCGTGGAAATACATGAATACGGTAGACGCTGAGGATTATCTTAGCATAGTTAGACCTGCTGCTTTAAGATCACCTTTTAAAGGCGACCTCACAGGTATTTTCCCGTGGGCAACCGGTAACGGACCTGATTCTCCATGGAGTACAAGGTTTCTGGGAGAAGGAGAGGCAGTTCCCGAAGGCTACAAATCAATGCCTGACCCACTTGATCCTACCAAGACACTGATTTTTCAGGATAATGATTTTCAGGATATAACGCTTAATACAGCTCTTGAGCAGAATTATTCAATTTCGGCTAACGGAGGAACAAATACTATCAAATATGCTGCAAGCATGGGATATTCAGACATAGAGGGAACTTCTGTCGGAACATTCTTCAATCGTTTTAATGGAAGAGCTAATGTCGATTTTGTGTTGAGAAAAAACCTCACTCTTTCAACCCGGATGGATCATTCGTCCAGTAAGACCAATAATTACCCCAGTACTGCGGATGTATTTAACCGCTGTATTTGGCTCGCTCCGACAGCTAAGGTATATCTTGATGACGGATCATATGCTTCCGGTCAGAACTCGACGTTTACCAACATGCTTTGGTATAATGATGTATATAAGAGGTCTATAAGCCAGTACCGTACTGGTTTAGGAGGAACTCTTGCATGGAAAATTATCCCTGGTCTAGAAGCCAAGGTTAGTGCTGATTATTTCCTGCGGAACAGAACCCTTGAGACCTTTGTGAAGGCAAACGTTTATACATCAAGCAGACAGGCCGCTTTTGAGTATGATCAGACTAATAATCTTCAATTGGAAGGATTGCTAACCTATGACAAGATTATTGCCCTTAATCACCACATAAATATTGTCGCAGGTATTTCACAGTTAACTGCCGAGGATCTGAATACCCGTGCTGAAGCAGAAGGTGCAAGCACTGATCTTATTGAGACCCTTAACGCGGCTCCATTGAAAACAGACGCTACCACCTTCAGGACTGAGGATATTCTTTTGGGTATGTTCGGGCGTATTACTTACGATTTTAAAAGAAAGTATCTCCTTGGCTTATCACTTAGAAGAGACGGATCCTCAAGGTTTGCAGAAGGAAACAGGTTTGGATATTTCCCCGGAGCATCACTCGGATATGTAATCACTGAAGAGGAGTTCCTTAAGAACAATAAGATCATCAACACTCTGAAGCTTAGAACAAGTATAGGCCAGACAGGTAACAATTCGGTAGGCAGATATGACTATGCCGGGGTATATAGCGTGGGTTATAACTATTACGGTTCTGCAGGAACCCTCTCAACAGCTATGCCAAACCCCACCTTAAGGTGGGAGACTACTACTCAGTATGATGTTGGGTTTGACATGGGTCTGTTTAAGAATGACCGTATCACGTTGTTGTTTGACTATTTTAATAAAGTTACCACAGACCTGTTGTTTAATGTTCCGTTACCCAACGAATCAGGTTATAACAGTATAGACCAGAATGTAGGTGAAGTAAAATTCTGGGGATATGAGGCCGAGGTGCGTGCTAAGATCATTGAAAAGCAAAAATTCAAATGGTCTGCTGATTTTAACTTTGGCTATTTTATGGATCGTGTACTTGATCTGCCTGATAACGGAAAGGATAAAAACCGCATAGGTGGTATTTTTGATCCTGTGACAGGTACTGGTGTAGGAGGGATTGCAGAGGGTGAAAGAATGAAAGCTGTTCTTGGCTATATGACTGATTACATTATCGATAACTGGGACCAGGCAAACAGTGCATATTATGATGCCCTCGCTACTGGATGGAGCCCCTTGGACAATAAGAAAGTCAAAGGAAGAAAGATTCCTGGTGATATGGAATGGGTCGATCAGAATGGAGATGAAATAATTGACGACTATGACAAGGTGGTGCTTGGCTACCTGACACCTACTGTTATTGGAGGTATAACAAATACTGTGGCATACGGTAACTTTACCCTTAATATCTTTATGGATTATGCACTCGGCCACTCAATAGCTGATGCCACAATCAGTCGTGCCTACGGTAATATAATCAGTGGAGTATACAGTGTTTTGCCGGAATCTCTTACCAACACATGGAAAGAGGAGGGTGATTACGCATCTGGAAAGGCCACTATGCCAAGATTTGACCTTCAGGACCAGAAGCAGCAACTCAACTATATGAGGGATAATAACACCTCAGTATATAAGGGTGATTATTTGTGCCTCAGAGAAGTGACGCTTACATACAATGCACCTAACGCAGTTAATTCATTCCTACATGTTCAGTCTCTGAAAGCCACACTTTCAGGTCAGAATCTGCACTTCTTCCAGTCATATCCCGGCTGGGCTACTGAATATTCCTCAGATTCCACATATCAGGATGATACATATCCTGCTTCAAGGAAAATCATGCTGGGTCTGAAAATTGGATTTTAATTGAATAAAAAGATCTGAGATGAAAAAAATCAAAATAATATTAGGACTGGTGATCGCACTTTCTTTTCCGGGATGTGAAGATTACTTAAACAGGGAGCCTCTGAGTGTTGTCACTTCGCAAAACATGTGGAGTACCGAAAATGAGGCAAAGGCCGGTATAACAGGACTGTATTCAATATTCAGAACAACATTCAACACTGAGACTTTCCTGATATGGTTTGAGTTCAGAAGCGGATTCTGGCAGGTTGGTGCTTCCGGCGCAGGGCAGTGGGACGATCTTTTTCTGAATACCCCCAATGCAACATCAACACCCGGTGTTGACTGGAGTGATATTTATAAGATTATCAACTCAGCAAACCTGGCAATCAAACATATCCCTGAATTAGACTTCTCAAAGGAAACCGACAAAGGCGATTTGCTGGCAGATGCCTATTTTATGAGGGCTTTCTGCTATTTTGCACTTGCAAGGATTTGGGGAGATGTTCCTCTGATGACTGAGCCGCTTGAATCTCTTAATGATGAACACCTTTATTCTTCGAGAGAGGAAACAGATCTGGTATTTGATCAAATCAAGGATGATATCGATCAGGCACTTGCACTTATAGCTGATGCCGGAGTAAGAGACAGGGTAATGGCTTCCAGGGCTGCTATTAATATGCTTAAAGCCGATGTATATCTCTGGACAGCTAAAAGAATGGCAGGAGGAAATGCCGACCTAACTTCCGCACAGGCTGCAGCTGAAGCTGTACTGACAGACCCAAATTATCAGTTACTCTCAAGCTACGAGAATGTATTCAGGATTGAACAAAATAATGAACTTATCTTTTCGATTTATTTTGATGCCCTTGAAGGAACCCAGAACCAGTATGGTGTGAGGTTCACTTATCAGGCAAACCAGGTAAAGACACAGTTCCAGAATAATCCAGTACCCATCGGCTCAAGTGCACAATGGCATACTTACAATGATCATTATATCAATGATTACCTTAATAAAACTCCAGGTGACACCAGATCGCCTGTTGTTAATCAGGTATTCATTTCCGGTTCTAACAAGTACCGATGGGTTAATAAGTATCTTGGAGAATTCATCAGTGGCACAAGGGTGGCCATTACCGATACTAGGATCTACAGATATGCTGAAGCAATCCTTTTTAAAGCCGAGGCACTCAATGCGCTGGGGAGCACTCCTGATGCAATTACAGAGCTGAATAAAATAGCTGAAAGGGCTTATGGTATTCCGGATTATTATCCTGCCACCTTTACCCGGGCAGAAGTTGATTCCCTTATTTTATATGAGAGACTTATCGAATTCGGGGCGGAAGGAAAATCATGGTTTGATTTGGTGAGGTTTGGAAAAGCCTTTGAATTGGTGCCAACTCTTGTTGGCAGGGAGAGCGATTATGAAGGGAATATTCTTCTCCTTCCGGTAGCGCCAGGCACAATTACAAACAACCCAAAGGTTGTTCAGACACCTGGCTATTGAATATCAGGTTAAAAGGCTGTATCGAAAAGACGATCATTGGGGGGATGATTCAGTGGAGCAAGGGGGTTGATTAGGATCGATGAGGTAAATCTTGACTGCTGAGCAGATGATCTCTTTCCATACAGCCTTTTTTAACAAAATCTATTTTCAGGGGAAGATGCACTGAAAAGGACGGAAACAAGATATTGCATGTTTACGATGGTGCTTTAAGTATGACATGAACATCAAAAACAAATTAACAGGATAAGTATTATGAACAGGACAATTCCCGGGATAGCTTCGGTTACTACACTTATATTGGCATGCGGATGCTCGCACGGCATCCAGAAGTCTCAGGATGACAGCAGGCTGAATGTACTATACTTTACTGTAGATGATATGCGTGACTACGTCGGGTATCTTGAAGGATACAAGGGCATAGTCCATACTCCCAATATTGACCGCCTCGCTTCAATGGGAGTGGCTTTCACAAATGCCCACACAGCAGCTACAGTATCATGCCCGTCGCGCAATGCAATGCTGACGGGACTGAGGCCCTCAACCACAGGTCTCTATGACAACAGTCACTGGTGGAAGCCTGTTTACCCGGATCTTGTGACTATGCCTCAGTACTTCAGGAATAACGGCTATTATTCTGCCGGTGCAGGAAAGATATTTCACCATACTCCGGCCAATAACCCGCCCTGCAGCTGGGATGAATTTCAGGATCAGGTGTTTGATGACCCATGGGTATTCAATGAGTGGTCACCACAGAAGTATTGGCTTAGTTTCGGCTATCGCGTACCATTTGTCCCTAATCCCGAATGGAAGCCGCTTAATGGTATCCCGGGACTCGCAAATCAGATGGACTGGGGTGCTATACCGGGTAAAGCAGAGCTTGAGTATGGCGATGCATACATAGTTAATTTCGCCCGTGAATTCCTTTCAAGAAAGCATGACAAACCATTTTTCCTTGCCCTTGGCACTTACAGACCCCACATCCCATGGCATGTGCCTCAGAAGTATTATGACATGTATCCGCTTGACAGTATCGTAATGCCAGAAAAAATTGACAATGATCTTGATGATGTCCCGGCCGTCGGCCGGAAACTGGCCCTTGCAGGCACGGATTACCAGACAATCAGGGATGCCGGAAAGTTGCGTGAAGCCATAAGGGCTTACCTTGCCTGTATCACTTTTGCAGATGCACAACTGGGAGAAGTCCTGGACCTTCTTGAAAATAGCAGGTATGCCGATAACACAGTCATTGTTTTCTGGTCAGATCACGGATGGCACTTCGGCACAAAAGAGCACTGGCACAAACAGACACTATGGGAGGAGTGTACTCGTATCCCGTTTATTATGAAAGTACCTGGTGTGACTACAGCCGGGACCATCTGCGACCGGCCAGTGGATATGACCAATGTCTATCCCACTCTGGTCAGCCTGTGCAGCCTCCCTGAAAAAGAGGGTCTTGACGGTCATGATATGACCCCGCTGCTTAAAGATCCTTCTTCGGTGTGGAGTTACCCGGCAATAACCCAAATACAGGTCGGCAACTCGGCCGTCAGGAGCCAGGACTGGAGGTATATCAGGTATAAAGATGGATCAGAGGAGCTCTACGACAGAAAAAACGATCCGAATGAGTGGCAAAACCTGGCTGGAGATGCAAGATACGCTGAAATCCTTGAGGCTCACAGGAAGATTGCACCGGCAACGTTTGCGTCAATCGCCCCGTCTAGAGACGCATATTATTTTGACCCTGCCACCTATACCTTCATGAACAGAGAGACAGGTGCTTTTATTGATGGAAGGAAGTGATTAAATAATATTTCAGTGAGTTAAAATAAAATTTCAGATATGGAATACAAAAGCTCTTTTTTGGCAGGTGCTCTTATGACACTTGTCCCTTCATCCCTGGCTTTCTGCTCACCAGGGAGCCAGAATTTACCTGAGAAGACGAGTAGCAAAACCGAACAGGATTCAAGGCCGAATATATTATTCATTGTGTCTGAGGATAACGGCCAGGAACTCGGATGTTACGGAGCGCCGGTAAAAACACCAAATCTTGATAAGCTTGCCTCGGAAGGCATCCTGTTTAAAAATGCCTACGTAACCCAGGCCGGATCATCTCCGTCAAGAGCCTCTTTTCTCACCAGTCTCTATCCGCATCAGAACGGCCAGATTGGCCTGGCAACATGGGACTACAGTATGTACCAGGACAATACTCCAAATATGGTTAATACACTTAAAGAATCAGGGTACCGGACCGGGATGATAGGGAAACTGCATGTACTGCCTGAAAGTGCTTTTCATTTTGACTGGTGGGAGACAAAGGGTAGTAATTTCCAGAGAAAAAACCTGGCGAGATATGCTGTCGATGCAGCAAAATTTATTAAAGAGTCTGACCAGCCGGTATATCTCCAGGTTAACTATCCTGATGCTCATGATCCATTCCTTCCCCAGGTTGATGGTCATCCTGCTAACCCCCTCACGGCTGCAGATGTTGATCCTCTTCCTTATTTCGGTATTACATCAGATTCACTGAAGCAATTAACAGCGAATTATTACAATTGCATGATGCGTCTTGATGACTGGATTGGTGACCTGATAGAAAAAGTCAAAGAGACCGGGGAGTATGAAAATACGGTAATTATCTATATCGGTGATCATGGAGCGGATATGCTCAGGGGGAAAAGGACTGTTTATGAGGGAGGGGTCAGGATACCGATGATTATCTCATGGTCCGGAGGAGTAAGGAATGTGGTTTATGACGGACTTGTGAGCACTCTCGATATATATCCTACGGTTCTTGCTATCACCGGCGTTCAGGTACCACTGTACCTGCAGGGCAAATCGCTCGTCCCGGTATTGAAAGGCAGTTCCGAGCCTGTCAGGAAGTTCCTGTTTACTGAATACCATGTTCATTCGAACCATAATCCATATCCTCAGAGGGCTGTCCGGAACAAGAACTATAAGCTTATCTATAACCCGGTCTCCGGTTATGAAAATCCGGGTTTCTTCTATACTGTAGGAAAGAAGATCAATAAACCGGACTTTTATAAGGCGGTTGAAGCTGCTCCGCCTTTTGTTGGCCAGGCCTACGAAAGAATGCAGAATCCACCAGAGTATGAGCTTTACGATCTCCGGAATGATCCCTATGAATGGAACAACCTGGCAAGCGATCCAAAATACAGTGAGGTCTTTGAAAGATTGAAGGAAAAGTTGAAAGAATGGCAGATTGCTACCTCGGATCCGTTTGTTGATACGTCAGTTGCTGAGAAACTATTTCTAGAGATAGAAGCTGCCAATGAGAAGAAGATTGAGATTAAATATCATGATTACATGGATCCTCACCTGGTGTTTGAAAAGAATGAAAAATAACTGCCTGAAATGAATTAAGTTGTCCAATGTGATTCAACCTTATTTTCAATTCAGACCTAAGTATTATTAAATGAAATAAAATGAGAAAGATAAATCCTTCATTTATGAAAGGCCTGGCCCGGCTTTCGGTTTTGCCATTCATAATGCAGAGTTGCGACACACAGGATCAGCCAAATCCAAATTTTGTATTTTTCCTTGTAGACGATATGGGATACAGTGATGTGGGCTGCTTTGGGAGTAACTACTATGAAACACCTAATATAGATCGTCTTGCTAACCAGGGAATGAGGTTTACAAGTGCTTATGCTGCCAGCACCCTCAGTTCTCCGACAAGGTCCAGTATACTCACAGGTAAATATCCGGGGCGTCTTCATCTTACACATGCAATACCCATACAGGGATACAAGCGTCTCGGCAATGGCACAGCAACACCCTTAAAAGATGCAGACTATGTAATGAACCTGCCCCTTGAGGAAGTAACAATAGCAGAAGCCCTTAAGCCTGCTGGTTATGCAACAATTTCCATAGGGAAGTGGCATGTCTGCAATGATCCTGAGTATTTCCCTGAATATCAGGGATTCGACAGAAATATTGGTGGCAACGGCCATGGTAATACAGAAGATTACTTTTATCCCTATCATAATAAGTGGCACATGGCACCAGGATATCCCTGGATTGAATGGAACACCCTTCCCGACGGGAAATCAGGGGAATATATAACTGACCGTCTTACTGAGGAGGCAGTAAAATTTATTGACGAGAATAAGAACAGGCCTTTCTTTCTCTATCTGCCTCATTATGCTGTTCATACCCCCATACAGGCAATTGACAGTATTATTAAGAAATACCAAGCGAAACCGGTTGATACGGTCAAAGGCCACATTCAGGCAGCATATGCCGCAATGATAGAAAGTGTGGACATAAGTCTTGGTGTTATTATGAAAAAACTTGAGGAACTGGGTCTTGATAAAAATACGATAATAATTTTCACCTCTGACAACGGGGGGCATGGAAAGTGGACTTCCAACTGGCCCTGGAGGGGCAATAAAGGCAATTTCTATGAGGGAGGCATCAGGGTTCCTCTTATAATAAAATGGCCCGGAGTGACAAAACCCGGTTCTGTTTGTGATGTGCCAGTTATCAGTACAGACTACTATCCTACCATGTTGCAGATGGCTAATCTCGATCTGATGCCTGAACAGCACATGGATGGACTTAGTCTCCTTCCGCTTTTGAAAAATTCCGGTCCATTGGATAGAAAGGATCTTTATTGGCATTTTCCTAACTATACAGGTACAGGGCATCCCGATCCGTCAGGTCCTCTGAGTGTTATAAGACACGATGACTGGAAACTGATTGAAAATTTTGAGAATGATAAGCTTGAGCTTTATGATCTGAAAAATGACCCTGGTGAGACAATCAACCTTGCAGGTCAGAAACCAGAGCTTGCCAAAGAATTAAAAGATATGTTGGTTAAGTGGCGTAAAGAGACCAAAGTCCAGATGCCGGAGGTAAATCCTGATTATGTTAAAAAATAAATAATTCTAATACCATGAATATTAC
>JBAQCK010000073.1:0-48275 GCA_049294075.1 Bacteroidales bacterium
TAGCGCACTTGCATGGGGTGCAAGGGGTCGTCCGTTCAAGTCGGATCACCCCGACTTAAAGAAAAGAAGAGACTTTCAGAATAATTGAAAGCCTCTTTTTTTCTTTATGGTTTAAACATGGTTTAAACCATTGTTTATTGAAACCCAAATAAAGTATTATTAATAATCCCGCGACACTTAAATCTTGTGCCTTGCTGACACATAAAACCTATTGGTGACGTTAAACCGGGTTTTAAAAATGAAATACTATTAGGTGTTATAATTATACCATTTTTATTATTAATCCATGCGCCTAACACTTTCACAAGCCCAGGTTTAATGACTTGGATTTCCAAAATTGGGAATTTACTTATTGAACCATAAACAGGTTCAACCTTTTGCATTAAAGCAACCATCCATTCAGGAACAAAATTGAAAATATTATGTGCTATTACTATAATGTGACCTGGGACCTCTTGATATTCTACTAATGAGGTATTAAGAACACTTATATAATTATCAGTTACTTTTATTACTTCTGTGCCATCTAAAGATGCCATTGATAGATTTAACACAATAGTCTCTTTATTGATGATTCTAAAATTTAAGTAGATATACTGAGAAAGATTAAATAAAAACATGCCCTCTGGGTTTGAAAATGAACATAATCCCAGAAGTATATCAGTCTGTGAATCTGGTTCAATGTACAGATGTGATTTTAGGTTCTTAGATACTCTATAAATTTTTTTCCACTCATGTATAACTTCATCTGTGACTTTAATTTGTCCGTGATGAATTGCATAGTGACAATTTGGACATACAGCTATCATTTCACTCTCATCATGAACTTGATAGACAGCCCATCTCGTTATATGATGTATATTTGTAAATAGTGATGAGCATCCTGGATTTGCACATTTATTTCCAGCTTCTTGAATAAGTTTCTTCTTTAGCTTTTTGCTGATGTTTGTTCTTTTAATCATTAATATCAGTTGTTTTAAGAAGAGGGTCTGAGAAGGGAGTAAAAAATAAAATGGTAAGATTGTGTTATCTTAGCATATGATAATTACTAACAGTGTTTTTTTGCTTTCTGTTGCTTTCCAACCCTATAATAGTTCAATATGCAGACAGACGCCGTTTTTGAAGACATTGCAAAAAGACTCCACTTAGAGATTCTAAAAGCCTCAAAATCAATAATTGTGGCTGTTGCATGGTTCACAAATCCTATTCTCTTCATCGACCTATGCGATAAGGCTAAAAATGGTCTTGAAGTTGAATTAATGATGATGAATGATGAAATAAATAAAAACAGTTCTGTAAACTATGATAACCTAATTATTGCAGGAGGGAAAGTTTGGATGATTGGTAATGATGATGGAACAAACAGATTAATGCACAACAAGTTCTGTATAATAGATGATGAAACAGTTATAAATGGCTCATATAATTGGACAAACAAAGCCAATTCAAATCATGAGAGTATAACAATAGTCGAGGGTAATCCAGCATTGGCGGAACAGTTTTCAAGGGAGTTTAAGACTATTAAAGAATTATACTTTGGGGCAGGTACAAGAAAATCTATTGCTGATTTCGGTATAATTTGCTCCCGATTAAAAACATTAAAAGAAACAATTCGAATCGGTGATAGTGAGGATATAAAATACCTTTTACTCAAATTAAAGAAAACTCTTAATCCAATTAATGATTCAAATTTATCTCTTGTTTACAATATAATTACTGAAATTGAAAATGAAAATTTTTCTAAAGCAATTCTGGGTATTGATGATTTTATTAAAAGATATAATTCTTTAAATGTTTATATCGATACTGAAATTGCAGCATTAAGGCTAGAGTTAAAATCACTTGAGATTCAAGTAAGCACCTTAGAAGATGAAAAGGTGGAACTTGAAAAATTGGTACATGAGTTTGAAGTGATGCACAATAATGAACTAGGTGCAATAATATTGAAAATACTTATTCTTAAGAAAGAAAAATATCAAAAGGAATTTGCTCAAAATCCCGAAAAAGAAAATGAGTTTCAGGAAGCTAAAAATGATTATGATGCATTTAGAAAAACTTATAACAACCTATCAAATGAAAAGGTGAAAGATCTTTCTGAAGATCAAAGGATAGAGCTCAAAAAATTATACCGTAATGCAAGTAAATTGTGTCACCCTGATGCTGTAGCAGAACAGTATAAGGAAAAAGCTGAATATTTGTTTAGAGAATTAAACAGTGCTTATAATGCAAACGATCTTGAAAAGATAAAGATTTTACATGCCGATTTACAAAAAGGATTATTCAGGACTAACTCAGAGATGGTAAATGAGAAATCAGTATTATCTCAAAAGGTGAATTATTTAAGACTGTTAAGAGACGACTTGGAAAGAAATATATTTCTTATTAAGAAAAGTGAACCTTACAAAATAATTTCCACCATAACTAATTGGAATACCTATTTTTCAGATATAAAAGAACAATTGATTACGGAATTGAAGACTCTTGAAATCAAGACAAGAAATGAAAGTAGAAAAGAATAATCTATTACCTGTTAGTAAGACATCATCTTTATCGAATCTGAGTAATCTGCTAGCGATCACAAAGAAAATACTAGCAAAATATAACTATTCTCCTTTTTCATTCAGTTCAAAATTACATGAAGCTCATTCAAAGGAGATGTATGAAATTTATTTATCGGTTGATGGTAACTATTTATTGACTTGTGGTGATGATTTTACAGCAAAACTCTGGGATTATCAGGGGAAATGTCTTCAGTCATTCTTTGATTCTCATGCAAAAGTAAATTCAGTTTGTATTTCGAATAATTCTAAATTTATTTTAACAGGAAATTTAATAGGTGCTGTTAAGTTTTGGGATAAAAACGGTACTCAGTTGTGGGGATTTAATTATACAGATGAGTACATTGAACTAGTTAGGTTTTTTGAGGAGGATACCAAGATATTCACTTTAAGCAAACGATTAAACGGCGGTCTGGAAAATATTAATTCTAATATTTTCAGAATTTGGGACTTAGAAGGCAGATGTCTCGTAGAGAAAATATTTAAATTTAATTTTACTGTAGCAGTTAAGATTATTGAAGATGCAAACATATTCTTAATTGGTGATTCCCAAAGGACAATAATTTATAAGTATGAAATCGATAAAGAAATTGCTATTTTACAAGGTGGCATTACGAAAGAGAATCTATCCTGCATAAAGTCTGGGGAGATTATTCTTACTACAAGTGATAAGAAAATTCATTTTTGGAATTGCAATGGGACTTTGTTAAAAGAGCATAGTTTTGATAATTTAAAAATAAAGTGCTCATGTTTATCCCCCAGTGGAGAGTATTATTTAGTAGCAACTGAAGATAAGTTTGTAATATTATTTAAGTATGATGGATCACCTTTAGTTATTTTTTCAAAACATACATATGATCCTTCTCTCATGACTATATCTCAAAACTCAGAATTTATTCTTACTTCAAACTATTATGAAACATTCCTATGGAATTTCGGAGGGGAAGTTATCAATGATTATACGAACAAATCAGTTCAAATAATTTCTACATTTTCATCAGACTCCAAGCAAGTTATTCTTGGTTGTCGAAATTTTATAAACATCGACTTAACCAAAAGTAGTTTTTCATTAATGTGGAATTTTAATAAAATTATCTGCAAGGTATATGATGGATCCATGTTAAACGACAAATGCTATTATTATATAGATTATAATTCGATTATCTTCAAAGATTTAAAAGGCGAAATTGTACTTGAATACTCTTTTGATTACTCAATAAAATTTGCAGCGTTTTCTAAATCTGGTAAATTCTTGATAACGAATGACAAGAATTCTATAAAATCATTTGTGTTATGGGATCTTCAAGACTCTCTTTCAAGAACAATAACTAATCTTAATAATAATATAGAGATTTCTTTTTACAATATCGAACATAACTTAATCTTCTCGACGTTAAATGGTAGAACAAAAGTGTGGAGATTAGAAGAAGATGATATCATCAGGATCGTTAACGGACATGAAGGGTTAGTCTTGTCATGCATTTTTTCCCATGATGAAAAATATATTATTTCTGTAAGCGATCATTTTGAATACCATGCAATTATATGGGACATTTATGGGAATAAATTAGCAAAACTTGTTGGGGACTTTCCTTGTGTTCTTAGCAAGTCAAAAAACTGGGTAGACATGACTTCAGATACTTCTTATATATTCTTTGGAGGTTCATGTTGGAATATTCATGGTTCAGAGGTTTTTAGTTTTAATTATGATTATCTATTAGATGATATAGAGGAAGATGCTGGACTTAAAGGTTGTTTTTCCCTGGATAATAAGTTACTTCTTACTGGAGCAGAGGACAAATTATGTAAACTTTGGAATTTACAAGGTAATTGCTTGGCTGTATGTAGAGGTCATAAAAATATTATTAAAGCTCTTTGTTTTTCGGCCGATGGGAATAGTCTTATTTCCGCAGGGTCTGATGGAGTAGTTTTCATTTGGGACTTACAAGGTAATATACTGCAGATTCTGAATGACCATAAAGAAAATATTTCCTCAATTATTTGTTCATCTGATAATAAATATCTTTTTGCTTTTGGTGGGAGTATAACTGTCTGGGAAAAAAATAATTTATCACAAAAATTTATTGTCATTGACAAATAATTGTGAATAGGGATTATAAGGAAGATGGGTTTGTATCTCCACTCTTCCTAGCCTTCATTTGTCATTTATAGTGATCAAAAGGTTGCAACTTTTGTCCATCCCTCCTGAGTACCGGTTCTGAGGTACAAAGGAGGGCTTCTTGTTTAGTCTGATGCCGACAGGCAATATAATTCTTACGGATTGAACTCCCTTCCGGTCAGTCGTTGATTCAAACCAGCCGACCGTTGAATGACCCTTTTTCCACATTTCGTTAAGTTATAAATTCGTTATGAGTAAATGACAGGACAGGTCTTTGCTCGCCGAAAAAGGATCAGGAAACAGGACAGTAAAAGCAATTTTTTCAACTAACCATTAATTCTTCAAAGCCATGAAAAGAGTAATTTTATCAGCAGTACTTGCAATCGCATTCTGTACTGCATCGTTTGCCGCAAAGGCAGTCGCCAAAAGCCCGACTTTCACCTCACTGGGTGACTACAGGATTGAAACAGCCGCCAATCCCGTCATGATCAATGGTGAGGAATGCAAAACATTCACCATCAGCTACTAAAACTCTTCGATGAGTGTTAAGGTTGCAGTATGCAAAGCCGGGAGGTGCATAAAATACATTGTGATGTCCGACAAGCTTTCGGTTCAGTATGTTTGCAACGGGGCATATTCCGGTGTTGAAAAGCTTGATGAAGCTTTTCAAAAGGATGGAATTAACACATCCGATTCCGAGTTTAACCTGAATGAGTATTACCATCAGAAACTCATTTCACAGGCCAGGTTGAGTCAAATCGAATCCACACAACTTATTGCAGCTTATTTCCTGCTTCTCCTTAACAATCCTACCGAGGCTGTGGCTGTAAAATGATTTTTTCTTCCGTTTATCCAACTATTTGTTGGTCTTAGGTTTGAGTTTAACGAAAAGGGGCTTTTTTCAAAGCCCCTTTTTATTTCCCCCTTAATTTCCCCTCTGCTCCAACCCGTGAAATTTCGCCATCTGCGCGAGAAAAATATCTTTCCTGTTCCGTGATAGAGGAATTATTGCACCGTCGTTCATCTCGATACAACCACCGTTCCTGCGGATATACTTCTTTACAAACTTGAGGTTGACGAGGAAGGAATTGTGCGACCGGACGAAATACCTGTCTCCCGGAAGCCCCTGAAATCGACAGCGTCGCGCTCATCATCAACTATCAGCGTCTTCAGCTTTCTGCTCATGATATCAAAGGTATATGAATTTCAACCCTGGTACCCTCTCTTTTCAGATTCCTTTCCATGGAAGCTTCCCTTCCTTGGGAATCAGTCCGTGTGAGATCGAGTTCTCCACGTAGGGCTGGATAAGCATTGTCGGAACCTTATGCATAATGGGGTCTATCTCGTCGTCAATCGTGATCCGGAAATCAAATTTATCCTTGAACCTGATGCTTTCGAGCTCAAGACAGAGGTTCAGCGCGCTGAGTTCATCACTCAGGGGGACTGAGGTGTGCCGGGAATTGTCAAAGTATTCAATTTCCCGGTTCAATGATGGTCCGGTTAACGAATGGCAGTTCCGGGTTAACGGATGTGATATCCCGTCAAACAGCTTGCACCGGATTATTTCTGCCAGACCCTTACATAATCAACGAAAACAGTATCCGGGAAAACAGTGGTTTCGTCGGGATTCTTCGGCCAGTCACCTCCGATTGCCAGGTTCAGAATGACATAGTGGGGATAATGGAATTCATGAGTGCTGTTCACACTGTCCTTTATGCATACTCCGTGATACCTGGCTCCGTCAAGAAACCATCTCAGGGAATCAGCATCCCACTCAACCGTGTAGGTGTGAAACTGATCAACCATGCAAGGTATCCTTGTTCCCGAGGAGACATGGTTTTCATTGTGCCAGTGTAAGGTGCCATATAGAAAATCTTCACTATTGATGTGCTCCATGATATCTATTTCACCGCACCGCGGCCATCCGACTTCCCTTATGTTCTCTCCAAGCATCCAGAACGCGGGCCAGAGACCCTGCCCTTTCGGAAGTTTCATCCTTGCTTCTATCCTGCCGTACCTCCAGCCGTGCAGGCCTTCTGTTGTGAGGCTCGCCGAAGTGTATTCAGCTGTATCAAACTGCTCCTTCCTCCCGATTATAAGAAGATGTCCGTCATCTATAACAGCATTTTCAATTCTCCTTTCAGTGTAATACTGTAATTCATGATTCCGGATGAAACCAACTTCATTGACCCAGTTTGCCGAATCGGGCAATCCGGGAGTGTTGAATTCATCTGACCAGGCCAGTTTCCAGCCGGGTTCATCGGTCCGGCCGCATGCAGTAAGCACAAGCATCAGTATAAGCAGTTTTTTCATCTTGTATTGGGTTTAGAATAAAAATTATCACTCCGGATAGTTATTCAGGTTCTCAAACCTGACATTCCATGTTCCGTCTGCCGGAAATTGTTTTTCAACACACATAAGAGCCACCGCCGTAAGAAGGCCGCCGTTGCCGGGAAGATACAGCGCAAGCCTGGGGTCCTGGTAATTATGGCCATTTGGCAGGTACCTGTTCTTCGGGGCATCCATCATCAGGAAATCAATTGCCCGGGAGGACCGGCCGACTGAAGCCGCTGACATGGCAAGCATTGGAAAATCCCAGCCCCATGTTGATTGCCAGTTCCATCTTACCATGATTGTATCAAGGGTTGCGGAAAGGATTTTACCGTCAACCATTTTTGTAACAGGAAGCATTCCGGAAATCCCTGATACTATCGGATGATCACTTAAATACCGTGGATTCTCATAAGAGTCGTGCGTGTCTTCTGAACAAAGATACAAACCATCACTAACCGGCAATTCCGACAGCTTGTCAATTACCTCGTCCCAGTGCGGATCAGGCTTGAGCCCTGAACGTATTTTCCATTCCCGGGCAGTCTTCAGACCCCAGTACCAGTAGGCAAGCTCGAAAGTCGGATTTACAGTTGTCTCAAGCCTCAGGCTCTCCTGGGCAGGAATGAGGACAGGACCCAGGACATACCTGTCGGTTGATTCGTCATACCAGGCATAGCTTGCCATAAATTCGGCAGTCTCAAAAACGAGATCCCTGTATCTTTCCAGTACCGCGTCCGGGTTTTTGGAATTCCTGTACAGAAGTTCGGAGAAGAAGATGAAATGCGGCTGCTGCCAGATCAGATACGTTCCAACTGTACTGGGGCTCTCCCTTCCGTCGGGTCCTACCATCTTGGGCCACCTTACACCCTTGTATCCCTGGTCAGAAGCGGTCTTCCGTGCCTTATCCGAGATATTAAAATAATACTCCATTTGTTTCTCCAGAATCTCTTCCCTTTGCCACAATGCAAAATGGACTGCGTGCCACCAGTGCATTTCAAGATGAAACTTACCGTACCAGCTGTTGTAGGTGAGACCGGTCTCGGCAGGAGGCATGGATCCGCTGCATTGTATCCGGGTAAGGTATTGAGAAAGTACCACTCTTCTTTCAAGTTCAAAGGCACGGGGATCGGTGCAGGCTGAGAAATCAACAGCCCCGCCGCTCATCCAGAATTTCTCCCAGCCGATCCTGCAGGCTTCGGCATTGGCTCTGAAATCCGGTATCTTCCCATCCTCTTTTCCCTTGCTGAACTGGCAGGAAAACTCCAGAATTGAATCATTGCCAGATATTAAAAGAAACTGATGTCTGCCGGAGGGTTCAAACCGGGAATCAGGATGAAGTACCTTAACGAAATACCTGTCATCATCCTGTGTGCGTCCGATAAGCGTTTCAGATTCTGAGGAAGAAATCAGCTCTGTCGCATGACCTTCGGATGAATTCAAATCATATCCTGCCGGAGTTGAGACTCCAAGCGGAAAATCAATCCTGACCATTAGCCTTTTCTCCGCGATCAGCGGAGAGTTTATAAGCGCTGAAACAATATCTTTTTCAGGATGACATACCGTCTCAACACTCACGGGGACATCACCAACCATAAACCTGCTGCTCACCCTGCCCGACCACAGGTCAAGGGTCTGAACAGGATCTTTTATTTCGCTGATCTCTGCCTCCATGCCTTCCTTATTCAGTATACAGAGTCCGATCAGTCCGAGATGGATTCTGTGGGGATTGTTCCTCAACCATTCTGATGCAGAAAAACGTGAGGAATCCTCGTTCATTCTGAACTGATGGACATAGTTGACCTTCCTCCCGTGAACATCATATGTCCTGTAAACATTTTCAAGCGAATAGTCTGAAGGGTTTTCCCATGTATGCCAGCCCCGGTTCGACATGGTCCCGAGTGGAATTCCCCGTTCATGGAAACCCGGAAATGTCTGTAACCCTGTGACATCAACAGTAAAGGCAAAATCTCCGTTGCCGACTGAAACGGGACTGAGGCTGTCGGGAGAAGTGATTGTCACGTTGTGCCTGGTAACCAGCGCATGACGGTCGACAGGCTGTTTGTCAGCACAGGCAGTAACTGCAAAAAAGACAAGTGACGAAAATAAGAAGATATGAACGTGTTTTTCAGAAAGGAGAAGAAGGTTTTTCATTTTTCCGGCTGTGACTAACAAATTTACAAATTTTCAAAAGATATCCTAAAAGTATTCTGACATGATACAACCGGAATATCTAATGATTAGATTTGTGATGGATCAAAAGGTTGTTAACTGAATGGATGCGCAAATAACCATTATTGGAGCAGGTGTCGTAGGTCTTGCAATAGCCGCCAGAATGTCGAAGGACTTCGGTGATGTTTACGTGACAGAGAAGCATCCCACTTTCGGACAGGAAACCAGCAGCAGAAACAGTGAAGTGATCCATGCAGGTATTTATTATCCGCAAGGCAGTCTGAAATCAAAACTCTGCCTTGAAGGGAAATTGCTGATGTATGATTACTGCAGGGAACACGACATTCCCTTCAAAAACTGCGGAAAGATAATTGTGGCGACAACGGATGATGAAATCCGCATCATTGAGGGGATAATGAAAACTGCCATCAGTAACGGGGTGGATGATCTTGAAATGATAGAAAAGGGCAGGATCGCCGAACTGGAACCATCAGTTTTTGCCCTAAAGGCAATATATTCTCCGTCAACCGGCATTGTCGACAGTCACTCGCTGATGAAGAGCCTGGAGACCGGTATTATAACCAACGGAGGTCAGATCGCATATGGAAGTGAAGTAACGGGAATAAGGAGGATTGAGGAAGGATATGAAATTACTATCCGGGACACGGGAAATAGGACCTTCAGTTTCACTACCGGGATAGTCATAAACTCCGCAGGACTCGGTTCCGACCTGGTTTCGGCTTTGGCAGGCATTTCTGATGACAGACTGCGAATCAGGTTTTGCAAGGGAGAATACTTCAGACTGAAACCGCCAAAGAATCGTCTAATAAACAGGCTTGTTTATCCGGTGCCCGTTCATAACCTGGAAGGGATTGGCATCCATGTGACGGTCGACATGGACGGCGGGGTCAAGCTCGGTCCTGATGTGACTTATCTCGATTCAAATGTCTTTGACTATAAAATCACTCCATCAAAACAGGATGCTTTTTTCCGCTCGGTGCGCAAATTCCTGCCCTTCATAGAATATGACGACCTTGCTCCGGAAATGGCTGGAATCAGGCCAAAAATCCAGGGCCCGGGAGAACCTGTCAGGGATTTCTACATCAGGGAAGAGTCAGGCCGGAGAATGCCGGGTTTCATAAACCTGATAGGCATAGAATCGCCCGGACTGACATCATGTCTTTCGATAGCTAATCATGTAAGAAACCTGATCAACATTTGATATATTTTCATATTTTTATTTGTTCAAAAAACTTTAAGAAACAATAATAGAAACGAAGATGAAAACAATCAGAAACCTTATATCAGTAGTAGCAGCATTCACGATCTCATCGGCAATGCTGACCATTAATGCCCAAAAAAATAGCCCGGGTAACAAATTTGTCCCGGAAGTTGGCCAGCAGGGTAAGGATGTTGTTTGGGTTCCAACGCCCCAGGAGCTGGTGAACAAAATGCTTGAAATAGGCAAAGTGACTCCTGACGATTATGTCATCGACCTCGGTTCGGGCGATGGCAGGACTGTTATCAGCGCCGCAAAGATCGGAGCAAAGGCTGTTGGTATTGAGTATAATCCCGATATGGTGGCCCTCTCCAAAGAAAATGCGAAAAAAGAGGGTGTCGGAGATAAGACTGAATTCCTCCAGGCCGATCTTTATGAGACTGACCTTTCAAAAGCAACCGTTATTACAATGTTCCTGCTTCCCGAGATAAACCTGAAGCTTCGCCCCAGGCTCCTCGACCTCAAACCAGGAACGCGTATAGTGTCAAACACATTCACAATGGGAGAATGGGAAGCCGATATGGAGGTTACAACCGAGGAAAACTGGAATAGCTGGAACACAGCCTATCTCTGGATAATTCCCGCGAAGGTCGGCGGCAAATGGAAGCTTGGCGACGGAGAACTTGATCTGGTTCAGGAATATCAGTTTGTCAGGGGAACCTTCAAAGCAGGGATAAGATCACAAACCGTTACAGACGGAAGACTTGAAGGGAATACCTTTACTTTCAAGATCAATGATGACACTTATACAGGTGTTGTGTCAGACAGAATGATAAAAGGAACCGCCACAAACAAAGCTGAAGGCAAAACCTGGGACTGGATTGCTTCCAGAGAATAAGGTTGTTATCCTGAATCAGGATTTGCTTCTTAAGAGTGCCTGGAGAGCTGCTGCCTCATCCCTTAAACGTGCAGCTTCGATGAAATCAAGTTCGGCGGAAGCTTTTTCCATGCTTTTCCTGGTTTTCTCGATAGCTTTTCCCAGAGCGTCGCGATCCATGTATTTCACTACCGGATCAGCCGCAATATCAGGCCTTTCGGGTTCTATATAAGCCTTCACTGAGACTCCTTTCCTGCTGAGTCCGCTGAGGATTGTCCCGGTCTTCTTGATGATCTGAGCAGGAGTTATTCCCATGAGCTCGTTGTAACTGAGCTGTTTTTCCCTCCTTCTGTCAGTCTCATTGATAGTTTCCTGCATGCTTCTTGTTATTGTATCGGCATACATGATGACCTTCCCGTTCAGATTGCGGGCAGCTCTTCCAGCCGTCTGAGTAAGCGACCTGGCTGATCTCAGGAAGCCCTCCTTGTCAGCATCAAGGATGGCAACAAGCGATACTTCAGGAAGATCAAGCCCTTCCCGGAGGAGATTTACTCCAACCAGAACGTCAAAGTCTCCTGTGCGCAATCCCTCCATAATATCTATTCTCTCCAGGGTGTCAATATCTGAATGGATATAGCGGCATTTGATATCATATCTCAGAAGGTAAGCTGCCAGCTCTTCAGCCATCCGCTTTGTTATGGTCGTTACAAGAGTCCGCTCCCCGGCTTTAGCCCTGGTTCTTATCTCTCCCATCAGGTTGTCGATCTGATTCAGACTAGGCCTGACCTCTATTGGTGGATCCAGCAGCCCTGTCGGTCTGATAACCTGGTCAACATAAACTCCCTCGCTCTTCTCAAGCTCATAATCCGCCGGTGTGGCGCTTACAAAGATTGTCTGACCTGTCAGAGCTTCAAACTCCTCCATTCTCATGGGTCTGTTGTCGAGGGCAGCAGGCAGCCTGAAACCATACTCAACAAGAGTTTGCTTCCTGGAATGATCACCTCCGTACATTGCCCTTATCTGGGGAACGCTTACATGACTTTCATCGATGATGGTTATAAAATCGTCGGGAAAATAATCAAGCAGGCAGAACGGCCGTGTTCCGGTAACCCTTCCGTCAAAATAACGCGAATAATTCTCTATACCGCTGCAGTACCCCAGCTCTTTGATCATCTCAAGATCATACATCACCCTTTGCTCAAGCCTTTTCCCTTCTTCAAACTTGCCGATTTCCCTGAAGTAGGTGACCTGCCTTACCAAATCATCCTGTATCTGGCTGATTGCCTGATTGATTCTTTCCCTTGTGGTCACAAATATATTCGCAGGGTAAACAAAATACTCATTCACAGTCTCCACTCTGTTGCCGCTCAGAGGATCAAAAAGTGATATTTCCTCTACCTGCTCCCCGAAAAATACCACCCTTACCGCGGTGTCGGCATAGGAAGGCATGATGTCGATTGTATCCCCCCTTACCCTGAAGGTACCGTTCCGGAATTCAAGTTCGTTCCTTGAGTAAAGACTGTCAACAAGCTTCCTGAGGAACAGGTTTCTGGCAATGTTCTGCCCTGTCCGGATATGAACGGTGTTTGAATGAAAATCCTCGGGATTGCCTATGCCGTAAATACACGATATGGATGACACAACAATTACATCTTTTCTTCCGGAGAGCAAGGCTGAAGTGGCACTGAGCCTCAGTTTCTCAATTTCCGCGTTGATTGACAGATCTTTTTCAATGTAGGTGTCGGTAACCGGAATATAGGCCTCAGGCTGGTAATAATCATAATAGGATACAAAATACTCCACCCTGTTTTCGGGAAAAAACTGGCGAAACTCACCGTAAAGCTGTGCAGCAAGAGTCTTGTTATGGCTGAGCACCAGGGCAGGCCGTTGAACTTTTTCAATTACATTGGCAATGGTGAAGGTTTTTCCCGATCCGGTAACCCCGAGCAGAGTCTGATATGGCACCCCGTTATTCAGGCCTTCAACAAGCTGGGATATCGCTTCAGGCTGGTCGCCGGTCGGCTGAAAATCAGATACAAGTTTGAATTCCATAGATTCCAAAATTAACTGTTCTTTTTATTTTACTGATTTTTTTTACTTCTTTTGAGTGCCGGTTTAACGGTTTGAAAAAATGCCAGCTGAAATACCAGCCCTACACTTACATTTGCTTTCCCCTGAGAAAGGTTTAGTTATTCTTTTATTTGTTTCCCTGCTTATCGCTGCCGGGACGGATCTGTTTTCTCAGAATTATAACATACAGGCATTTACAACCAGGGAAGGCATTTCGCACAATGACGTCCGGGCAATGGCTGTAGACAGTTCGGGCTTTATGTGGATAGCCACCTGGGACGGACTGAGCCGGTACGACGGCTATTCATTCAAAAACTATTTCCATAAGACCAACGACTCACTGTCCCTCCCCTATTTTTCAGTACTGAACCTTCAGGTGGATGGAGCCGACAATTTATGGCTGCTTACCGACGACCGGAAGGTGGCATGGTATGACCGCTATAACGACAATTTCAGGAGAGTTGATCACATTCCTGACAATCTCCCGGTATCGTACCAGAATATAAGCGTGGATGAGTCAGGATATCTTTGGCTTATTACAGAAGACAGTCTGATAAGATATGATTTCGTTAACGATGCATTTGACTTTTTTGACATTACCCGTTACCATAGTGAAGTGATGGTTTCAAATTCAAATACTGCTCCGACAGTTTCCAATCCGGAACAGGACCGGATCTGGCTAGTCAGTGATGTTGTTTGTGAATTTAAAAAGTATGACGGCAACATGCTGGAACTTGTAAACAAGTACAGAATAGATGCCGGAAACTACCCGGTTTTCCCGGATTTCAACTTTACCTTCAATCACAGGATTTGGTTCTCACCTTCCGGCAGAAAATGGATCTTTTCAAATAATGGATTATTTCTTCTTGACGAAAATTCAGGAGTCTTCAGAAAACAACGTGATTTATTCCCTGTTGATGATTTTACCGGACCAGGCTTTTTTGCATGGTCGGAAAAAAACGAAGGCATATTTGTTCTTAACCGGAGCGAGAACATCCTGTACAAAATACCACCTGCACAAAGCCAGCTTGTCAAGCGAGTGTTCTGCCAGAACAAAAGTGTCTTTTGGTTTTCAAATAATTCCTTCAGCGGTGCACCGCTCGGGCTTAACAGGGTTGTATTTACTCCAGGCTGGTTCAAATCATACGACATTCCTCTTGACATCAATGATATAGCCACGGTTTATGCTGTTACAAAAGACAAATACGACAGGATATGGGTGGGTGCCAGAGGGAAATATCCTCTTGTAAGAATTTCGCCGGATGGGATAGTTGAGAAGATCCGGATTGACGGAATAGCATCCTCGGGGACCTTACCGGGAATATCTGGGTTTCAACAAACACCGGCATATCGAGGATAAACCCTCAAACAGGAATGATAAGAAGCTTCGGTCTGAATGAAGGACTTTCAATAAATGAGTTCAATTCAGGGGCGTCCTACAGCGACAATGGGATGTTTTTTATGGGAGGCATGGGCGGTATTGTTAGTTTCCACCCGGATTCAATCAACAAGGAGGAAATTGAAACAGCGAACCAGAAAGTTATACTTACCGAAATCAGAGCATCCGGAGAATATAAGCCATTTAAACGGTCAATCGCCGGACCAGACACTGTTCTTCTTGACAGAGGAGAAGACAATATTCATATCTTCTTCTCCTCCACCGATTTTACAAGTTCAGATAAAACACATTACAGGTACAGGTTGTCCAGGATTAACACCGGCTGGATTGAAACCGACTCAAGGACAAGGAATGTAAACTATTCCAACCTAAGGCCGGGCAGGTACTTATTCGAGCTCCAGGCTACCGGACGGGATGGCTCCTGGACGGAAACAAAGGAGTTGAGAATAAGACTGAAACCTTTTTATTATCAAACCCTTGCCTTCAGAGTTTCTATTTCTGCACTGCTGATTCTGCTTATCTCAGGTTTTATTATGATGCGCATCAGGCAACTGAATCATATTGCCGATCAGAAACAGAACGAGCTGAGGCTTCAGTCTCTTCAGGGTCAGATGAATCCGCATTTCATCTTCAACTCCCTGAACTCGATAAACTATTTTATTTCAAAGAATGATGCCCTTTCGGCGAACAGATATATCTCGGACTTCTCAAAACTGATAAGATCGATACTTTATAACTTCAGCAGTGATTATATATCTTTCGAAAAGGAGGCAGAATCTATCGGGGAATATCTTAAAATTGAGCATTTGCGTTTCGGTGACAAGTTTGACTATTCCGTCAGCATGGATCCTGATATTTCCCATGGCCAGTTCAAAGTTTCACCCGGACTTGTCCAGCCTTTTGTTGAAAATGCCATCTGGCATGGCGTGAGGGGCCTGGGAGAAAGAAAAGGCACGGTTAAGGTTAAATGGGAACTGATCAATGAAAAGCTTTCATGTACTGTGGAAGATGACGGTATAGGAAGAAAAAATGCCGAAGCAATGAAAAGCAAAATTGATCCCAAAGTTTCAAGAGGCATCTCAATAGTCAGTGAGCGGCTTGCCTTAATAAACAAGCTCAGGAAAAGCAATTACCAGATCATAATAACAGATCTTTATCCTGATATGCAAGAAGCAGGGACAAAAGTCGTTATTGATATACCGGTGAAGAGAGACTCAAACGATGAATAAACTCAGGACGATTGTTATTGATGACGAAAAGCTTTCGAGGGAGGTGATCTGCAATTACCTGGAAACTTATTGTAAGGATATAGAGGTAGTTACAACCGCCTCATCCGTTAAAACAGCTTTCAGGGCTATCGCACGGCACCATCCTGATTTTATCTTCCTGGATATTGAAATGTCTGACGGCAAGGGATTTGACCTACTAACGATGTTCGAAAGGATCGATTTCAAGGTAATATTTGTGACCGCATATTCTGAATATGCTGTAAAGGCATTCAGGTTTAGTGCAGTAGACTACCTTCTAAAGCCGGTAAGGATCGACGAACTGATTTCCGCTGTCGAGAAGATAAAATCCCTGAAGATCCAGGATTCGGTCATGCTCGAAGAACTGATGAAGAATCTCCGCAGGGAATCATTCCCTCCGAAAACACTGGTTATACCTAACCTGAAGGGATTTGATGTGCTTAAAGTATCAGAAATAATAATGTGTACGGCTGACGGTTACTGCACAAACTTTATCGTAACAGGCAACCGCAGGTATACAAGCTCAAGGAATCTCAAGCACTATGACGAATTGCTTGAAGAATTAAATATTATCAGGGTGCATCACTCCTATCTTGTCAATATTGATCACGTGGTCAGCTACAGCAGGCAAGGAGAAATATTTCTTACCGACAACAATAAAGCGTATCTGGGTGACTCATACAAGAGCATATTCATCAAAAAGTTCAGCGGCAGATAATTTCTGAATTGTCCCTGTCATTGTTTTTTCTGATGTTTGCCTGTCCTCCATCAGGCTGGCACCTTTGAAAAACCAGCATTGAGGGTCAATATCCTCCTTGTACTGCAGGATTCTGTGCCGTTGCCAACAATTGTCAAAAGCTCTGCAATGTTTATCAAAAATCCTTGGCAATCAGGTGACAAGTAATTAACTTTAGAGAGCTTTATCAGCATAGCGGAGGACGTCAGATACAAGAATAATGAAGAAAATTTTTATAATTGCTTTGATATTGCTTCCAGCTATATCAGGACTTAAAGGGCAATCGCTTTCAATTATTCCAAATGCACTGTCTTTGAGTCCGCTGGATAATTCTTCCGGAACATTTGCCATTACCGCATCAGGTGTTGAATGGAGCATTGCCGACAACTCAGGTGGCTGGCTTTCATTTTCAGCCACATCAGGCGATACAATTGCTGTTGTTACTATTACAGCTGCGGAAAATGCTTCAGCACTGTCCAGAACAGCGGATGTAACAGTCTCAGGCACAGGCGGAGTCACACCTCAGGTTTTAGTAGTTACACAGAATGGCGGCACTCTGACTGTTTCTGATTCAGAATTATCGGTTTCCGGTTCTGCAAACAGTGATGGATCTTTTACAATAACATCAAATACATCATGGACCATTTCAGATAATGCAGACTGGCTGACACTTTCTGCAATAAACGGTTCATCTGATGCTTCTATAATAATTAGCGTTGAATTGAATCCTTTAACTACTATCCGATCTGCTGAAATAGCCATAACCGGTAACGGACTTGCTCCACAGACAATTACTGTAACACAGGAAGGAGCTGCAGCTTCCCTCAGTGTGATACCTGCATCACTGTCTCTGGATGCAACAGCAGGTTCAACAGGTACTTTTAATATAACATCCAATATTTTCTGGACAATTCTGGAAGAAGCTTCATGGCTAACTGTATCCAGAACATCTGGTTCTAATAATGAAATAATTACAGTTACTGCAGTATCAAATTCTTCTGCATCATCCCGATCCGTAATAATAACCGTAACTGGTAGCGGCGTATCGGATCAAACAATAAACGTGACCCAGGCGGGTGCCGCTGCATACCTGAATCTGTCTGCATACAATTTGTCTGTTGCATATAACGAAGGTTCAACAGGAACATTCAATATAACCTCCAACACCACCTGGACTGTCACGAGCAACCAGACATGGCTTTCCGTTTCTCCTGCAACCGGAACAAATAACTATTCCATTATTGTGACGGCAACAGCCAATCCATCAACATCACAAAGGACAGCCACAATTACTGTCTCAGGAACAGGAGTTTCCAGTCAGACGGTTTCTATCACGCAAGCAGGCATCCCTACCTATACTGTTTCAGCATCTGCCAATCCTTCAAGCGCCGGTGCCATAACCGGAGCAGGTTCTTATACCTCAGGAGTTTCGGTAACGTTAACAACTGCACCTGCAACCGGATACAGGTTTGTGAACTGGACAGAAGGAGAAACAGTTGTTTCAACCGCTTCAAGCTATACATTTACCGTAAATTCAAACAGGAGCCTTCTGGCTAACTACAGCATCAATACATACACAGTCGCAACTTCATCAAGTCCTGCTGCCGGTGGCACTGCAAGCGGAGCCGGAATCTACAACCACGGAACCCAGGCTACGGTAACCACAACTCCTTCGGCAGGATACCTGTTTGTCAACTGGACTGAAAGCGGCACCACAGTATCAACAAACGTTAGCTATTCATTCACAGTTACCGCCAACAGAACACTGGCGGCTAATTACAGTCCGATCACATACACTATAACCACGGCCTCCAGCCCTCCTGCCGGAGGCACCACTTCCGGGGACGGCACCTTCTCACCATCGGCTACGGCTACTGTTACTGCCTCTCCTGCAACAGGATACCAGTTTATAGGATGGACTGAGGGAGGGGCAACAGTTTCAACAAATTCGACCTATTCATTTCTCGTTTCAGCAAACCGGAACCTGGTGGCAACCTTCCAGTCCATCAGCTATCTTACAGTAAACATCCTGTCGAATCCAGCCTCAGGGGGCACTGCAACAGGTTATGGAACCTATTCTGCCGGTACAATTGTCACAGTAAGGGCAACGGAGGCCACGGGCTACAATTTCGTCAACTGGAGCGAAGGAGGAAGTACAGTTTCAGGCAGCGAAAGCTATACGTTCACGCTTAATTCAAACAGAACTCTCGTTGCCAACTTCAGCCCGTTAAGCTATACGGTTACCACTTCTTCAAGCCCTTCCGGAGGTGGCACCACGAGAGGTGGCGGCGCTTTCATCTATGGCGACGCCGTGACGGTAACAGCTGTCCCTGCTTCGGATTATCAGTTTGTAAACTGGACACAGGGTGGCACGGCCGTATCGACCAATTCCAGCTATTCATTTACCCTGACCGGAAACAGAACCCTGACTGCCAACTTCAGCCAGATTACATACACCGTAGCTCTGTCATCCGCACCTGCAGCAGGCGGGACCTCAAGCGGAGCCGGAACCTACGGATCAGGTACAACAGCAACAGTTACCGCTACACCTGCCACCGGATACAGGTTTGTAAACTGGACGCAGGGAGGCACGGCCGCTTCGGCCAATCCGGTCTATTCTTTCCCTGTGACAGCAAACATAACCCTTGTGGCTAATTTTGCCGTAGCCGACTACACAATAACAACAACCGTGAGTCCATCCGGGGCTGGAACTGCTTCAGGAGGCGGATCCTTTAATCATGGAGCGTCTGTTACAGTAAGAGCAACACCGGCAACAGGATATCAGTTCACAAACTGGACCGAAAACGGATCAGCTGTGTCGACAAGTGCAAATTACACCTTCACAGTATCAGGAAGCAGAAACCTGCTGGCAAATTTCAACCAGATACCCAGACTGCTGACTCTTACAGGACCTGGAGGAAACAACCTGCGGAATAATGACATTATTTCTCTTGACAGCCCGGAAGCAGGATCCCTGGTTATTACTGTTAATGCCAATGCTGACTGGTCAGTCACAGAAAACTCACTTTGGTTCAATGCAATAAAGGAAGGAGACTCCCGCATCAGGATTAATTTTCTTGAAAACATCTCGGTAATTGACAAGGAAAGTCCGCTGAAAGTCTCCACTACCCTGAATGCAGAGATACAGGTCATTGTCAGGCAGGAAGCAAGGATATCCCAGCTCAGTCTATCCAAATTTGATGATATAATAATATACCCAAATCCTGCAGGAGACAGAACCAGACTGTTGTTTCACCGGGAACTTCAGGGCAAAATCAGAGTCACATTATCAAGCGTACAGGGGATTCCTGTGAAAACATCCGAATATTCAGACCTTCAGGAAAATCAGACAGTTGAACTGGATCTCACGGGTATCCGGCCGGGACAGTACCTGATGATAATCTCTGATGAAACGGATCAGAAAACATTCAGAATGATAAAGTTCTGAACCGGAATGGCATAAAATCTGATTTGGGATCGAAAGATTATTTTGCGTCATCCGCGTTGGCTATTTCCTCTTCCCGGATAACAATATCCGTGGAATAATCGGCTCCCAGTCCGATAATTTCGGATTTCACCGAGTTATAGCCTTCACTCCCGATCTGAAGCCTCCACATCGGGGAACCCGATTTTTCAGCGTCCAGCAGATAATATCCGGTTGATTCAATTATCTGCAGGGGTTTGCCAAAAAGATTAAGGGTGATTTCAGGTCCGGAGTAAACCTTAAGGTCGGAGTTTTCAGTAATCTGAGGAGCGGAAAAATCAAATATTTCGGAATTGACAAGAGGACTGGCAGACCAGGCTGTATTACCATAAACCAGTTCGGAAGTAATAACCCTGTCCTGTCTCACGCCTGAGGTGACCGCACCCGAGACAATACCTGAAAAACCACATATTATCCTGACTTCAGGTGTAAAGACCAGACTGTCGATTGTTATCGGTGAATGATCGAATTCAGCTGCAACCAGGCGCTGCCCCCCGCTGAAGGCACCGTTTGAGGATACAGTTATCTCATCAACCTTGTTAAGTGTGGTGGAAACCCTGATTTCAGTTATGCTGTTTGAGCTTATTCTGATTGTGATGTCAAATTCAGGGCTGATGCCGATTGCTCCGTTAACGGCTGCAAGTCTGGTTCCATCCCTGAACAATTCAAAATGGTCGAGTGTGACAGCAAGCCCGTCGAATGCCTTACCTGGACCGGTAACCAGCACTCCGTCCATTTTTGACCTAACCGAGAAATCCTTTTCAAGGAGTTTGACCTTAAAATTGATGACACCCTCCTTGATTATATCAGTCAGAGTGGCATCTGCTGTTTCCAGTGTAAATGAAGTTTCTTCATTGCGTACACCGGTAATTTTCCTCAAAAGGCCATTCGGGGTGAGATCACTTACTCCTGCTACGATAATATTCTGACTTGACAGTTTTTCAAGCTCTGCATTAGCCAAGCTAAAAACAAGTTCATTATCTGTCACTTCCGACAACAGATTCATCTCTTCAGAACCTAACATGACCACCTGATCGGAGTAGGTCAGATTACCAATCCTGGTTCCCCAGATGAAATCCTCCCTGTTGCAGCCACTTCCTGAAATCAAAATCAGGGCGGGGATAAATACCAAAAGTATATGTTTAAACCTCATATACCTGATCTTATTTCGTTTAACAACCTCATTCAGTTTAATCCACCGGTTAATAAAGCGTCTTTCGCATTCTATCGGAAATATTCTCCCTTTTTATAGCCGAATATACTATTCCAAAGACTGAAGTCAGGGACAGACCTCCCGAAATGTAAGAATAAGTATCAAATTCAAGAGTCTTGTCATAGTAGTGCCGTGCCAGCTCCATCGTCTCTGCAGTCTTATAGGACGAGTAATTCTTTTCAGCCTCAGAATTGAAATAGATGGTTCCGGCTGTTCCGGCAGCAAGAACGGGTATGGAGATAATCCCGATTACTTTGTTGAATCGTCTCTTCTTGAGCAATTCCTTGTTATAAAGCAGATTAATATCAAACTGGGGATTCAGTCTGACCTGATCCATACGTGTCATATTGGCTGTGCGGCCGGCCTCGATTTGATTCAGGTTGAACTGACCTTTTGATTTAATTACTTTCCTTACAAACCTGTTATCCTGGATTCCGGCAATTTGCAGGGGATTAAGTTTCTGGTCGGTTTTTATACCAGCCCTGGCACCAACATTAACCAGATCCCTTACAACTTCTATGTTGTTCATCATTGAAGCAATATGAAGCGGGGTATAACCTGAATTTCCCTTAATGTCCACTTCCGCTCCTTTGCCAAGAAGATCCCGGGCCATTTCCGAGTCATTCAGAAAAGCTGCCAGATGAAGAGGTGAAAGCTGAATATTATTCATGATGTCAGGATCGGCACCATGATTGACAAGAGCCCTGATGTACTCCTTGTCGCGCGCCATCACTGCAATATGAAGGGGAGTATTTCCGAAATTGTCAGTCTTGTTTATCGAAAATCCCCTGGCAACAAGAATCCCCATCAGTTGTTCGTCAGCAAGCTTATCATTAAATATATGAAAAAGATTTCCCCCGTGTTGTCCCTTAAAATCGAGCCCGGCCCCGTTTTGTATTGATTCGAGCAAAAGAGCCTTATCATTCTTTTCAATAGCTTCAGCCAGCATTGTTTCAAAATCGGACTTGCGTAAGGTGTCCTCCGTTGCAGGAGTTACGGTCTCCCCGACTGTCGCTTTGCCTTTCCTGGTTGCAGTCCCGATATTTACAACAGCCTCGCCGGTTCCATTATAGATATCGAAAGACGTCTCAAATTTCCTGATATCAGTTGAACCATAAACCCTGTACTCGATTATAAGCGTGTGCTTTCCCTGCTGCGGAATTTTAGTTATAATGATATCGGTAAATGCATTATTCGACCATTGCGACCAGTTCAGCATAGTCTTGCTGACAGAAGTAGCCCCGGGATCAGGCACCTGGATCATGTACCTGTATTTATTAACGATAGCGTTGTTTGAAGAAAAGCTAAGGTCTACCCTGTCAGTAGTCCTGATCCTGGCAGGAACAGGATTGAAAAAGCTGAACGGGACCTGTTGTTCCTGACCAGACAACGAAATTATCTCTGTATTGCCTTCTGAGGGACATGAGGATATGGCAGAAAAAGTACCGGATAAAAAAACAACCAGTATTAGAATATATCTCATTTCATTGTAGTTATATAGACATCCAACAGTCCTGCCTCATCTGGATCCTAAGTGCTTCTACATAGTTGCATACATTCATAAAATTACTTAATCCTTGAATGATATCATAGTGAATGTAAAAATAATTGAATTGGTGTATTGAAAGTTTAGGAAGTATTCATAGACTGAAAAATCAAAATAGCTTATTTATAAGATTATTAAGCATTTGAATCAAAGGTCGTCTTTGGTCAAAATGAAATCTTTAGATATTTGAATCCCCATCAGGCCGGACTATTTTACAGGAAGGACTTTCTGTTAGCCGGATGAGGGAGTCTGTTGGTTTTGTTATGTCCTAAAGTACCGGGAATATATTTTTAAGGACTGAATGATATCGGATACGGCAAAATTCTGACCGGATATCACATTTTCCCCTGCTCGCACTATCCATGCTTGCGAGCCATTTTAAGGTGATCCTCTCCCCGGGGTTCACCTTTTAAATAAAAAAAGGACGCTTTGCAAGCGTCCCCATTTTTTCAAATTTACCTAAATGATTAACCCAGATAACCTTTAAGCAATCTGCTTCTGGATGTATGTCTTAGTCTTCTAATAGCCTTCTCCTTAATCTGCCTTACCCTTTCGCGGGTGAGTCCGAATTTCTCGCCAATCTCCTCAAGAGTCATCTCCTGACAGCCGATACCAAAAAAGAACCTGATGATATCCCTTTCGCGCTCGGTAAGAGTGGCAAGAGCCCTGTAGATCTCACGCGACAGCGATTCATCCATCAGGAGCTTGTCTGCAACTGGCGAATCTGAATTTGTAAGCACGTCAAGGAGGCTGTTGTCCTCACCTTCAATAAAGGGAGCATCGACAGACACATGACGGCCTGACACCTTCAAAGTATCGGTCACCTTTTCCTTAGGAAGTTCGAGAACGTCGGCCAGTTCCTCGGGCGACGGGGTTCTTTCGTTCTCCTGCTCAAACCTTGAGAAAGCCTTGTTTATCTTGTTCAGCGAACCAACCTGGTTGAGGGGAAGCCTTACTATCCTCGACTGCTCGGCAAGAGCCTGAAGTATTGACTGCCTGATCCACCATACCGCATAAGAAATGAACTTGAATCCCCTGGTCTCATCAAATTTTTCAGCAGCCTTGATCAAACCAAGATTTCCTTCATTAATTAAATCCGGTAAACTTAAACCCTGATTCTGGTATTGCTTTGCCACCGAAACGACAAACCTCAGATTGGCCTTGGTAAGCTTTTCAAGAGCAGCCCGGTCTCCTTTTTTGATCCTTTGTGCAAGTTCAACTTCTTCTTCCACTGATATCAACTCCTCTTTACCAATCTCCTGAAGGTACTTGTCCAGTGATGCACTTTCCCTGTTTGTTATGGATTTGGTAATTTTCAGCTGTCTCATTATGCCTCCGAAAAAATTTCCGCAAAGATATTGCTTTATAAGTTAATAACAAAATAAATAGAATAATGTTTTGCACAGGAGGTGTTTAAAACTTTAGCCCCCTGTGCATCAACATTTTAGATGGGACTATATTTATTTCCTGAATGAGTAGCTAAACATGGTGCCATTTGACTGGATACCCTCGATAGATCTCAATTCCTTCCCGTCGGAGGTAGCCTGACGCACATCTGAAGCTGATTTTACCCTCTCCCCGTTAACACTCAGGATTATAAAGTCTTTCTTTATTCCAAGATCCCTGAACCTGCCGTCGTTGATTTCGGTGACCTTCACTCCATGGTCAATATCATACTTCTTCATATCGCCCGGTGCCAGCGGCTCCAGCCGTGCTCCGTAAACGACAGGTCCTGCTCCCATGCCAGGGGTCACAACACTGGTATTTCCGGCTATATTCTTCATAGTCACAGGTACTGTATACTCCCTGCCATTCCTAATATAGGTGACATTTGCCTTTTCGCCCGGACGTTTCCGGCTTACATGCTCCTGAAGCTCTGAGGGAGAATTTACATCCTTGCCTTCAAACCTGATTATAATATCATTTTCCTTCAGACCGGCGGCTTCAGCGGCTCCGTCAGGAACAATTCCTGATATGCGGGCACCCCTGACTTCGGAAAGTTTTAGTTTTTCAGCGTCCTCCTGAGTCACCTCTGTAATGTTAACCCCGATAATTGCCCTCTGGACTTCCCCGTACTGCTTGAGATCCTCCACTACCTTCTTTACGAGGGTTATCGGAATGGCGAATGAGTTGCCCGCGTAAGCCCCGCTGGGAGATACAATTGCAGATGTAATTCCTACCAGTAATCCCTTAGTGTCAACAAGTGCACCTCCGCTGTTACCCATGTTGAGAGCTGCATCAGTCTGAATAAATGACTCGATTTTGAGCTCGCTGTCAAGTATATTGAGGTTTCTGCCTTTAGCACTTACAATTCCGGCTGTTACTGTCGAGGTCAGATCCAGCTCACTGGTCGAAAACGGGTTGCCTACTGCAAGAACCCACTCTCCAAGTCTGAGCCTGTCAGAATCGCCGTACTTTATGTAAGGCAGACCCTTGGCCTCTATCTTGAGCAGGGCAATGTCGGTGCTCGGATCCTTTCCTACTATCCTTGCTTCAAACACCCTCTTGTCATTCAGTCTTACCTCCACGTTCTCAGCGTCGTCAATAACATGGTCGTTTGTAATAATATATCCGTCTTCAGAAATAATGACGCCTGAACCATATCCCTTCACTTCCCTGGAACGCGGAGTGTAGCGGTCACCATAAAAATACTCCCAGAAAGGATTTGAAGACTGCGGGGAGACCAAACTTTTCGTACGTACATGTACCACGCCATGAACCGTCATCTCGGCTGCATAGGTAAAATCAATCTGTCCTTCCTGCATTTGGAGTGAAGTAAGCAACGCCTCGGCATTCCTATCAGCCAGACTGGTTTCCTTTGACTGAGTTATGGCCGGCCTGTCTACGATTCTGGTATATGCAAATAACGCAATAGCAGCTCCAAGTACTGCCATTACCAAGCTACCCAACAAATATTTCATTTTCATAACTATCGTGTATTATGGTTAAACTTTTCCAATTTCCGTTATCATCATTCAAATTTAATGCCTTTGCAAAAGATTCATATATTTGTAACCATTTCCGGTCCTTTCTGTTCACAAAGTTTATGCATTTTTATGTGGTTTATTAATGACTGACAAATATTTAACAACTATTTAACACTGATGGAAACAGCTTTTAACAAATACCAGGGAACTGGCAACGATTTCATTATCATAGACAATCGTAACAGCGTTTTTAATCCCGGAAACTCCTCATTAATAAACCGCCTTTGCGACAGGAGATTCGGTATAGGCGCTGACGGACTGATACTTATAGGTGCATTGGATGGATATGATTATGAGATGATTTATTTCAATTCCGACGGATTCAGGGGAACTATGTGCGGAAACGGCGGCAGATGTGCTGCCGCGTTTGCCCTTAAACATGGTATTGCAGGAACCAGTCAGCGCTTCCTGGCCCCCGACGGAATACATGAAGCACGCTCTGAAAACAATATCATACGGCTGACAATGAGCGATGTGAAAAACATCACCAGGATATCCGGCAACTTTTTCATAAATACAGGCTCTCCCCATTATGTTGTGTTCACAAGTAACCTGGACAACCTTGATGTATTTTCTGAAGGAAGAAAGATCAGGTGGTCAGATGAGTTTAAACCCGGGGGAACCAACGTGAACTTCGTTGAAATTCAAAAAGATGGGATCTTTGTCAGAACATTTGAAAGGGGAGTCGAAGATGAGACATTGTCATGCGGTACAGGGGTAACTGCATCTGCCATTGCTTCGGTATTGTCAGGTCATTTTGTCAGTGCCCCGGTAAACGTAAGGACCAGGGGAGGTGAACTGAAGGTTGAATTCGAAATCAGGGCAGATATTATTACCGGAATAAACCTGTGTGGTCCGGCTGCATTTGTTTTCGAAGGAACTGTGGAAATCTGATCAGAAGATGCCGGACGAATATTCGTGAGGCAGAATTGATTCAACATCCCTCATGTAACAACATGCAAAAGGAAAAACTATACGGAAAGACATTAGATGAACTTATTGCGGTTGCAAAGCGGATCGGGATGCCCGGATTTGCCGCAAGGCAGATCGCGGACTGGCTTTACAGGAAAGAGATCAGGTCGATTAACCAAATGACAAACCTCTCAATGAAAATGAGAGAGGTGCTTTCGGAGTATTATGAAATGGGTTTAGCCGAACCATTGCAGACTTCCGTCAGTACCGACGGAACAAAGAAATACCTCTACAGTGTTCTCAACGGCAAGTTTATAGAAACTGCTTTCATCCCTGAAAAGGACAGAGCTACTATCTGCGTTTCCTCACAGGCAGGATGCAAAATGGGATGCGTGTTCTGCATGACTGGTAAGCAGGGATTTCAGGGGAATCTTTCTTCAAATGAGATTCTCAACCAGTTCCGCAGTCTGCCGGAATACAGACAGATTACCAATATGGTATATATGGGAATGGGAGAACCTCTTGATAACCTGGACGAAGTGCTAAGGAGTCTGGATATCCTTACAAGCGACTGGGGCTATGGATGGAGCCCGTCCCGAATTACCGTAAGCACAGTAGGGATACTGAACAAGCTGAATGAGTTCCTTGAAAAAAGCCGCTGCCATCTTGCTGTCAGTCTTCATTCACCGTTCGATGAGGAACGCCGTAAACTGATGCCGATTCAGAGGACCAACACAGTAGCCGAGGTCCTGAACATCATAAGAAACTTCGATTTCAACAAGCAAAGAAGGGTATCTTTTGAATACATACTCTTCAAGGGAATAAATGATACTCCAGGGCACGTCAAAGAGCTTGCCCGGATACTGAACGGCATCAGATGCAGGATTAACATCATCAGGTTTCACCCTGTACCGGGATCTGAATTCTCAAGCCCCGGAGTGAATGAAACAGCAGCCTTCCGCGATGCCCTCAATGCAAAGGGTATCATCACAACAATAAGATCCAGCAGAGGAGTCGATATAAATGCTGCATGCGGGCTCCTGTCGACTCTCGAACAGAACAAACCATGAAGATCATGTCAAAAAAATACCAGGCATTACTTCTCATTTTGTTTTCTGTAGCAGCCTCAGGTCAGGAAAGGGCTTTGAAAATCCTTCTGGCCGACCCGGTAATGTCAGGCGCTTCATTTTCCGGATGCATTTTAAACACGAAAGACGGGACTACAGTGTGGGAGTATAATTCAGGTGAAAGTCTCATTCCCGCATCTGTCATGAAGGTCGTGACTACGGCAGCAGCCCTGGAACTTCTGGGTCCGGATTATTCATTCCACACCCGCCTGGGGTATACTGGCAACCTTAACAAAAGAACCGGAGTTCTTTCGGGTGACTTAATAATACTGGGCGGAGGCGATCCATCCCTTGGCTCTCCTTACTTCACTGAACATTACGGCAGCTTCCTTTCTGCCTGGATACAAAAGATTAAGGAGTCCGGGATCAAAACAATAAAAGGCAGGGTGATATGTGATGACTCGAGGTATGATTATCAGCCCGTTCCATCGGGCTGGCTGTGGGAAGACATCGGGAATTATTACGGTGCAGGCGTCTATGGTTTGTCACTGTTCGACAACACTTTCCTTATCCATTTCAGAACCTCCGCGGAAGGGTCAGTTCCGGAGATTACCGGCTTTACGCCGGATATCTGCAGATATGACCTTTCAAATCAGCTGATTTCCTTTGGAAACACCGACATGGGTTATGTTTTTTCAGCTCCCTATGGCAGTTACGGTTGGATTGCCGGTTCCATCCCGGCAAACAGGGATGATTTCGAACTTAAAGCCTCAATTCCGGACCCTCCCCTTCTGATGGCAAGACTCTTTGACCTCATGCTCGATTCAGCCGGTATTGAGGTCGGACTGGCTCCTTCAACTTTCCGGATTGAAAATGCCAGATCCTCGGAAATGATTCTTCTGGCTGAAGTGGAATCCCCTCCCCTTGCATCAATAATTGAAGTCCTTAACCACGAAAGCGTCAACCTTTATGCGGAACATCTTCTGAAGGAGATCGGCCTGCAATTCAAAGGAAAAGGGACCACAAAGTCGGGGATTGAGATTCTATACAGTTTTATTCAGGACGCTGGTGCTGACACATCAGGATTCTTTATTGAGGATGGCAGCGGATTGTCGCCCCTCAATGCAGTGACCTCGAAGGGACTTGCAGGGCTGATGCTCTACATGCATGCTGGAGCCAGACACCCGGAAGCGTTCCTGAATTCACTTCCTGAGGCAGGAAAAGAAGGCACCCTGAAAAATGCGTTCCGTAACCCTGCCTTTGACTTAAATCTTAAGGCAAAAAGCGGATCACTCACCAGGACAAGAAGTTATACCGGGTATTTTACTGCCAGATCCGGCAGTCTTATGGCTTTCAGCATCCTGGTCAATAACTTTTCCGGTCCCTCTCAAAAAATTATTGCCGGAATTGAGGCCTTGGTGCTTGAGACTCTGGAAAACCGATAAATCAGTGGCAGCCCCCCTATACGTCTATTCTGGCATATTTAGCGTGAGCCTCGATAAACTCCCTGCGCGGAGGAACCTCATCACCCATCAGCATCGAAAATATCCTGTCAGCTTCGGCAGCACTGTCAATGGTAACCTGCTTCATCGTCCTCGATTCAGGATTCATGGTGGTTGACCAGAGCTGTTCTGCGTTCATTTCACCAAGACCCTTGTATCTCTGAATGTTAACAGAGGATTCCTTCCCCTGTCCAAATTCCTGTACTGCAGCTTCACGCTCTTCTTCAGTCCAGCAATACCTTTCATTTTTTCCTTTTTTCACAAGGTAAAGCGGCGGCATTGCAATGTACAGGTAACCTCCCTTTATCAGATCCTGCATATACCTGAAGAAAAAGGTCATAATCAGTGTGTCGATATGTGATCCGTCAACGTCGGCATCGGTCATGCATATAACCTTGTGATATCTGAGCCCTGCAATGTTAAGAGCCTTGCTGTCCTCGTCCGTGCCTATGCTTACACCAAGGGCGGTAAAAATATTCTTTATCTCCTCACTCTCATAGATTCTGTGTTCCATTGCCTTTTCAACATTCAGGATCTTTCCCCTCAGAGGAAGTATTGCCTGGAAGCGCCGGTCACGGCCCTGTTTGGCCGTACCTCCTGCGGAATCTCCCTCAACAAGGAACAGTTCGCATTTTTCCGGATCACGGTCGGCACAATCTGCCAGCTTTCCGGGAAGTCCCGAACCCGACAAAACCGTCTTGCGCTGAACAAGTTCCCTGGCTTTCCTTGCAGCATGGCGTGCCGTTGCTGCAAGAATCACTTTCTGAACTATGTTTCTTGCGTCCTTCGGATTTTCCTCCAGATAGTTTGAAAGCATGGTGCTCACGGCCACATCTACAGCTCCCATGACTTCAGTGTTGCCCAGCTTGGTTTTCGTCTGACCCTCAAACTGAGGCTCGGCAACCTTGACTGAAATAATCGCTGTCAGTCCCTCGCGGAAATCGTCACCGTTGATATCAAACTTCAGTTTGGCAGTGGCGCCCGAATCGTCCGCGTATTTTTTCAGAGTTCTCGTTAGTCCCCTCTTGAATCCCGCAAGATGTGTACCGCCTTCAATTGTATTAATATTGTTTACATAGGAATGGACATTCTCAGAGAAGGAGTTATTGTACTGGAGGGCAATCTCCACCGGAATCTCGGTCTTGTCGTAAACAATATGTATCGGTCGTTCTATAAGCTTCTCCCTGTTCCCGTCGAGATATTCCACAAACTCCTTAAGACCCTCTTCAGACTTGAATTCCTCACGACGTATTTTCCCGCCATTGCCGTTTTCAACCAACTCCCTCTCGTCTGTGATCGTCAGCAATATACCCTTGTTCAGAAATGCCAGTTCTCTCAGCCTGGTCGACAGTATTTCAAAATTAAAATCGGTTGTCGAGAAAATTGAAGGATCGGGTTTAAAATTAATCATGGTTCCCGAATCGTCACTCGTCCCGATGACATCAACACCGGTGACCGGCTTGCCGTACTGATAGGTCTGCCTGAATACCTTCCCTTCCCTCTTAACAGTGGCAACCAGTTCGGTCGACAATGCACAGACGCATGAGACGCCTACACCGTGAAGACCTCCGGAAACCTTGTAGGAACCCTTGTCAAATTTACCCCCGGCATGAAGAACGGTCATAACCACCTCAAGTGCCGATTTCTGTTCTTTCTCGTGAAGGCCTGTGGGAATTCCGCGGCCATCGTCTGTAACAGTGAGCGAACCATTCTCATGGATCACAAGGTCTATCCTTGAACAAAATCCTGCCAGCGCTTCATCAACGGAATTATCAATAACCTCATATACAAGATGATGCAATCCCCTTACTCCGGTATCACCAATATACATTGCAGGCCTCTTCCTGACTGCTTCAAGACCTTCCAGAACCTGTATACTCCCTGCAGAGTAATCAGCACTATCCTGCAATTTTTTTTCATTCTCACTCATCTTTACAATATATTATAAAAATATCCAACAAATAGTTACACCTATGGCAGAAATCACTAATTTTTCAATACTTAACAAATTGATTTTATGCCCCTTAATTATTCGGACAAAGATACCTTTTTTTAAAGGTCTTTTTAGTTAAAACAAGTTAAAAGTAATCCACAATTTGGCAAAGAAATTAACAACAAAAAGCCCTCCGTACAAGACAGGGCTGTTATATTGACAAGGAAAACAGGTTATCAGAGGCTATAGCTGAATCCCACCATAAAATTGAACATCTGCGAAGGATAGTATGCCCATTCATGGTAACGGTTCCATGAAACGTTATCTACCTTTACCCAGAACGACAGTATCCGGGTGTACCTGTATTCAGCGCTCAAACCAAGGTTTACATGAACCGGCTCTTCGATCACTCTGGGCTGGAGTGTCATCCACCCTGTGGGACTCTGGCTGACCAGAAGCTTCCTGCTTCCAAGTGCAGTGACTTCCGCACCGGCAATGATCTTGTCCCTGAGATTGTAGAACAACCCGAACTTGCCATCCCAGTCAGGCTTGTTCCATGCGTAATCATTGGCCGAAAGAGTGTATTTGTAATAATTGGCCGATGTGTTGAACGACATCCTTTTGGAGAAATTCCCGCTTAGTTCTCCGTGGAAATTAAGTACTTCGGCATCATCGGGCGTTATAACAAAGTAATTACCCCTCTGTACCAGCCCGGCGGTGTCGGGATAGACAACGTTTGAATATAGTATCAGGTTATTGACTATTGAATATGACGCTGATAACACATAATTCCCTCCGAGTCCGCTGTTCCCTTTCAACCCGGCTGAAATAATCAGTGCATGATTTGTGTTAGGTATATTGTAGATCGATCCGTCGGGAACCAGGAAAGGATTCTCACGAATTATATTCATGGGTTCATTATTCTCAAGTTTCCCTCCCAATCCTGCAAAAAACCTGATGTACTGAGGGACTACGCTGAATCCGAATTCAAGGTCGGGATGGAAATAGGCCTTAACCTTTTCATCAAGATTCTTTTCGAGTGAAAGTCCCAGTCCGAGATTGAAATTCCACTGATCAGTGCTTTTGCTTACAAAGGGACTAAGCGTGAATATGTACTTGGGATCCATCCCAAGTGATTTTGAAAGCGTATAATGATCTATATCGAGTCCGGAGCCAAGGTAAAATCCTTCATACATGGCAGACATAAGCCCTTTGAACCCGATATGGTTCATATTCCCTTCTCCTGCATTCCGGAAATAATCGTAGGAAACTCCAAGATCGTATGAAAGATCGGCTGAATCAAGGTTGAGCGATGCCAGGGAGAATCTGGCGCCGGCATCGAGGTAGCTCAGCCTTATGTCCTTTTTCAGGAATTCATAAGGCACCTCAGTGTTGTAACCATAGGCATACCTGGCTCTCTGAAGAAAATCGGCAGAGAGATCGATATAACTGTTGCTGAAAAATTTCCGGCCGAAAACTGATGCATCGTTATCCATGAAACCCGCGTACACCCTTTGTTTGTTTTCGAGCGGAACTTTTCCATTCGATGAATAGTGCTTTGCATAGAAACCGACAGCACCTTTTTTCGACCTGTGACTGGTTATGCTCAGCTCCCCGAGCGGGGTTGTGTTGCTTCCCATTCCCACTTTGACATAGCTCTTGTAAAGTTTAGGGAGAGGATCGGCAAGCAATGATGCCGACTTGATGGGGCTTATTGAATGTGTGGGGTTATATGGGTCTGAGTTGACATCATAGGAAAAAACAGGGTTTACACTGGCGGTATCGATAATGTCAGGAAGAAAGCTCAGCTTCCTGGCATCGGACAGAGAAGGCTTGTATGGATTGTAAAGAGTCATCTCTCTTTTAAGATCCTTTTGCTGCGAATGGACTGGCAGACAGGCAATGATTGCAAGGATCAAAACGAATATGGTTTTCTTTATTATCATTATCAGCACGTTTTCTTTAAACAATGTGTTCAGTTACCCTCATCGAGTGAAGCCAGCTTTGACTGCACCTCATCAAGGATCCCATCGTCACGGACGGTATAGTACTCCTGAAGGCTCTGAAGCGTTGCCCTGGCCTGCAGTGTGTCACCTTTCTGAATGCTTATATCGGCAAGCAGCAGGAACATCCTGGCCGTCCAGTACGGATGAGGAGAATTCTGTCCGATAAACTGGTTCACTATCCTTTCTGACTCGTCTATGCTTCCCTTTTTGAAAAGAATCTCGGCCACCATATACTTTGACTCTGCACCCTCAGCACTGACAACTTCATTAGAGGTTATCCTGAAATCCTTAAGGGCTTCATCAAACTCATTCAGACTGTAATGAGCCCTGGCGCTGATAAAGACAGCCTCACGCATCAGCTCCTCCGGAACTTTGGCCGCATTCCTGATTCGTTCCGACGCCAGAATGCTCTTCTGGGCATCACCATCCTGATACGCCGACCGAAGCTGGCCCCTCATGGCAATAAGCTTGAACTCCGGAGTGGTTGTTATCTTTTCGAGCGTTTCATAATATGTAAAAGCATCAGAGTATTCTTCCCGGTCATATAAAATAGCAGATGCGGTTATCAAAGCCTGCTCCATGAACTGGTTGTTGGGGGTTCTTATCACTTCCCTGTAGTAGCCGAGGGCTTCGTCCTTGCTGCCTGATGAGTTAAGGCATTCAGCCAGATAGAACTGTGCATTCAGCCTGAAGCTCCCATTCCGGAACTCCCTCAGATAATTCCGGAACACTTCCGATGCCCTGGTGCAATTACCTGCTATGTAAAGGTTCTCTCCCGAAACATACAGGAGTGAATCCCTCTCTGTTACACTGACATCACCGTATCCCAGATTTCTTACATAGGTAAAATAACTCTCAACGTCATTCATCTCCACATAGGCATTTTTCAAACCTGTCATTGCATACCGGGCTTCAGGAGTGGAAGGGTAGTTCTCAATTACCTTTTTGAACTGAGCCACTGATTTTTCATTTTCACCCTGATTGTAATAGAGCAGCCCCAATTGAACAATTGCCTGGGGAACATATGAACTCGAAGGATAATTTGCAATTATGTTTATAAAGTCTGCTTCACCCCTTCGGAAGTCCTCCATCACAAGATATGCCCTGCCCCTTTCGTATATTGCATTGGGCACATATGGCGATGAAGGAAACCGTGTTGTAAGCAATGTGAGTATCTCGGTCTTACCAGTGTTATTATTGGTCAGCCCCAGGCAGAAACCCTTCTGATAAAGTGCATAATCTGCATTATCCTTTCCATATGCTATTACCTTATCGTAGTAACTGACTGCCTGGGCATAATCAGTGTTAATAAAATAACAATCAGCAATTCTGAGCCTCGCATCATACAGAATTTCAGGCTTTGCAGCGCCGGCTCCTGACTCAAATGTCCTGAACTCTGTCAGAGCCTTGTTGTAATCTTTCAGATTGAACCAGACATAACCAAGATTATATCTGAGCAGTGATGCCTCGGGAAGGGACATGGCGCCGGGAAGTCCCATGAATGCCGTATAATCATTCCTGGCCGCTTCGTACTGACCTGTCCTGTATTCTGCCTCGGCTTTCCAGTAAACTGCCCTTGCCTTGAGCTCCCTGTTGTGTCTATCATACTGAAGCGACTTGTCGAACATGCCTATTGATTCTTCAATCTGCATATTCTTGAAAAGCTCAAGTCCCCTGTAGAAAGCCACCCTCTGATAGGCAGCCTCAAGCCGCCGGTCTTTATTCCGTATCCTGTCGAGTGCCGATAATGCGGCCTGGTAGTTTCTTACCTCAGTAAAGGTCGCCACCAGATAATTATATGCCTCCTCAATCTTCGGGGAGTTGGGATAGAGATCAATATACTCCTGGAATGCAGCAATGGCCTCGCCAAAAGGAGAGGTGGATGTCTCGTAGGTCAGTTTGGCATAACTTAGAAGTGACTCCTCCTTAAGCTTTTCATCAAAGTTCATCCTGGAAGCCTGCCCAAAAGCAAACTGTGCCCTTTTCTTATCACCCGCCTTCAGATAACAATCACCAAGAACAAACCAGATGTTCTGGCTGAGGATATCAGATTTTGCTCCGGCGCTCAGGAGTGTTTTTATTGCCTGGTCAATATTTCCAGTCTTATAGTAGCAAAAACCAAGCTGATACCTGTCTTCCCGCTCGCTCGACTTAGCTCCAGCGTTGTATTGCTCCAGGTAAGTGAGAGCTTCGGCATAGTTGCCCTTGTTGTAATATGCATCTCCGATAAAACGGTACATCTCAATTGCTCTCTCCTTCGGAGCCGATTTAAGAAGTTCCGGAGATATTTCCAGTATACCGTCATAATCTTTTTTGAGATACAGGATCTGGGTAATGTAAAAAGGAACTATGGAGCCAAATGTCTCGTCTCCCCTCAGCCTGTTGAAACCCTCAAGAGCGGTCTCATACATCTCCTGTTCGTACGCTATATGAGAGAAATAGTAAATTGCCGGCGGGGAATATTCCGTATCCTTGTCTTTTATCTCCGAAAACATTGTAAGAGCCTTGGCCTTGTCTCCCTTCACATACAACGAGTAGCCATACCTGAAATAATATTCCGGCAGTTTTTCGTCGCTCAGTTCAAAACGATTGACAGTCTCATAATAAGTACAGGCCTTCCTGTAGCTTTTGTTCTGATAGAAATAATCAGCCAGGGAGATCCTGCCCTCATTCAGCCGCGGGCTTTCCGGATGCCCTGAAATATAAATCAGCATCCTGTATTCAGCATCCGGATTGAAAAGCCTCAGGGCCGAAAGGGCCGCGTAATACTCGGCCTCATCCAAATGGATGGTGGTGTTGTCCTTTGCATCCCTGATATAGGAGTCGAACAGTCTTATTGCCGGTGCATATTTCTCCTTGTTGAAAAGATCCATAGCCCGGTTGAATTCAGACCGGATATCGTCGCCGGAGAATGAATCCTGCGTAACCGCCTTCCCAACTGCAACAAATAAAAGAATGAATATAAAGAGTAGCTTTCTAATGTTCATAACTCGCATTTTTTAGCCTTCAATCTGTTAAATGCATTCTGAACCAGAAATTTTTCTGATCCAGTAATAATCTGATAATAAGTAACATAAACTAACAAAAGACACTATTCAGCACAAACAAAAATACAATTATTAAACGGGGGCTTCAGGCCTTTATTACTGATTTTATCAACATATAAATATTATTTATCATTTCTTTGTTTACTTTACAAAATCAACCTTAAAGTAATGCTTGAACCCCATTCTTCGGATAAAATCATTGAACTATCGAACTGCAACATCTGGCAGCAGGATCACCTGGTCCTGTCAGATGTCAGCCTGAGTGTAAGAAAAGGTGAGTTCATATATCTCGTGGGAAAAGTAGGAAGCGGGAAAACCAGCCTTATTAAAACCCTCAATGTTCAGCTTCCGCTGAAAGAGGGTACCGGTACGGTTGCCGGCTATAATCTTTCGGAAATAAAACCAAGGGAGATCCCTTACCTCCGGCGGAAGATAGGGATCGTCTTTCAGGATTTCCAGCTTTTGATAGACAGACCCGTCAGCGAAAATCTTGAATTCGTTCTGCGGGCAACAGGATGGAAGAACAAGGATGATATAGAGAAGAGGATCAGTGAGGTTCTCGAAAAGGTTGGACTGAGCCTGAAGGGATACAAAATGCCTCACCAGCTTTCGGGCGGCGAGCAGCAGAGGGTCGTGATAGGAAGGGCATTGCTGAATAATCCTGAGATAATACTGGCTGATGAACCGACCGGCAACCTCGACCCTGAGACATCCGAAGGAATCATCCGTCTGCTCAGGGATATAAGCACGACAGGAAGGGCTGTTATCATTGCCACACACAATTACACTATAGTCAAGAAATTCAGTGCCAGAACCATTAAATGTGAGAACGGCAGGATGGTGGAGATCCGTGATGACGAAGAAATAGAGCTCGAACAGCTCTGACCTACCTTTTCATATAATCATCATACAATACCTGCAGGAATGCCTTTCCAAGCCGTTCATTGTTCCCGGGATCTGATCCCTCACTGACAACCGGTGATCCGAGCTTATGATCATAGATCAGCTTTGAGCTGTCGGTAATAAACCCAAATCCTTCATTATAGACATAGAAAGCAAATGCTCCGGATTCTTTTGAAAGGATGTCCTTTGAGAATGGGAATTGTCCGCCAAGCTCCATCTGATTGAGTATAGTAAGAGGAAAATCCACCTGCGATCCGATCTTGTCCATCCTGGTTCCCCGATTCTGAACGGCGCCTCCGAGCCAGAGCATTGGAATCCTGAAGACATTTTCAGAAAACACGCGGTCGTCTGGTTTACTCAGCCTGCAATGATCAGCCACAAGCACCACCAGGGTGTTATTCCACCATTCAGAAGTCTTTGCCCAGTCAATGAAGCTTCCAATCGTTCTGTCGGTATAGTAAATCGAATTCCTGAATTTTGTAAAATCATCCTTTCCTTCGAATACAGGCTCCATCGGAACATCGAAAGGCTCATGACTCGAGAGGGTAAGCACAACCCTGAAAAAAGGCTCTTTCATAACAGCCATTGAATCGCGGAGGGTATTGAAAAGAACATGGTCGTGGACACCCCACTTCGAATTGTAGTCATCCGGGGAAAAATGACTCTTGGTTATAATCTGACGAAATCCGGAACTTATCAGGTAGGAGTTGATGTTGGCAAAATTGATGTCGCCTCCATACCAGAATGAACTGGTGTATCCTTCTTCACTGAGTATCTTCACAAGGCTTGTAAGGGATTGGGTTTTCCTGGGTTCCTTGATTATCGAAACCGTCGGCTGTGCAGGATAACCACTCAATATGGCCGGAAGCGCCTTATCCGTACGATTACCCGATGCATAGAAATTGGTAAAAAGAAGCCCCTCCTCGCTCAACCTGTTCAGGTTGGGGGTGGTAGCACTATCACCTCCGAGTGATCCGACCAGAAAGTTCCCGAAACTCTCCATAATGACCAGAATAATATTCGGCCTTTTTGTGTTTAGTACATAAACAACAGAATCCGTTTTTATTGCAAGTGAATCCCTTATTGCGACAGAGCGTTCCAGGTCCCCGAAAGAATACGGATTGACGGAGGGCTTCCTGTTGAACCAGGAACTGCCCACATTCCAGACGACATTCACAGCGCTGTGATTGGCAAACAGATTGTCGGAAAAGTAAACAGTGCCTGCATTTATCGGGGCAAGCCCCACTCCTCCCCTGATGGGTATGATCAGCGATCCAAAAAGCAACATGAAGACAAGCGAGGCAGGAATCCTGTACGGGATAATGCCAGGGTCCGAAAACATTCTGCCAATAAATCTTTTATACAGCCATCCAAATCCTGCTGTTAACAAAATAACAGTAAAGGCAAATCCTGCAATCTGAAGTGTAGTAACAGATGCTGCTGCCTCGTCGGGATTGTTCAGATAAAGCAAAGGAGTGTAGTCCATCCTGAATCCCCAGTAGGAGTACAAAATCGAATCTCCGACAATGATAAGGGAGGATATCAGCAACATGAGCCAGGTGTAGATCCTCATGAAATGCCTGAACCATTCTCCCCTTATCCATATTGAAGGAATAAGAACAAGCATGGGGATCGCCATAATATAAGCACTTGCTGAAATATCCAGCTTGATTCCGTGTGTAAAGGTCCCCGCAAGTACCTTGAATCCAAGCTCCGCGGAATTTTTGAATTCTCCAAGCAGAAAAAAAAGCCTGGCTGCAAAAAAGAAAATCAGCCAGAAAAGCGCATAGGCAATCAGTGCAGAAAGCTTCTTTTTCATTGTTTTGAAGTTGTCACCGACTTTGATTTCCCTGCAGTCACAAAAAAGAGTATGAGTGAAAGAGTAATAACAATCATCCCGGCTATTGTGAGCATTTCGGGGCTCTCTCCAGGCACAAGAAGCCAGCTGAGGATAGCTCCCACAACCGGAATAATGAATTTCCACAGGTTCAGTTCCGAAACCTTTACGCCAGGCCTCTGAAGCAATCTGAACCATAATGAAAATGCAAAAGCCGACATGAAACTCAGCCAGGCAAGATCAGCCCAGTAAAGGAAAGGCCTGTAAACCCTTACTGTTCCCTCGACAGGAATGGAAACGAGAAAGAGAATTATTCCTCCGATACCGAGGGAGAACGAACTGAGAACAATCGGATTCATACCCCTGCTTTTAAGAGAGACGATCACATTGCTGACCGCCGTGGCAATGTTCGCTCCAAGGATAAATATTACCCCCACAAACTCAAGTGCGGTTCCTACCCTGAAAGCCTGTCTGCCGGCACTTATCAGTATAACTCCCGAGATCCCGAATATTATTGTTATAATCTTGCTCCGTGTAAGCCTTTCCTCATCATGCATCATAGCTGCAACTACCGCGGTTACCAGTGGCTGGGATCCAACGATCACAGCACCCAGTGCACCGGGAACGAGATCCAATCCAAGATAGAAAAGAGAATAATTCACAAGTGTCTGCAGAACCATTACCCAGAGAACCACTTTGTAATTCTCCCTTATCATCCGGATGTATGTTGCCGGTTTTACAGTGAAGGGAAGGAGCATCAGTCCCGAAATGATGAACCTCACTCCGGCAAAATGAAGAGGAGTATCATACTGCAGTCCGAGTTTTATTCCGGGATATGCGGTCGACCACAGAAGGCATGCAATAACCGCCCGGAATATGGTATTTCCTTTAGTGTACACTTGAAAAGATCAGGCCGCAAATATCAGAAAAAAAATCATTATTCAAACATATTCCAGTCAGGAGGATCGAGCCCCAGAAGGTTTTTGACAAAAAAATCGCGGCGTCTACGTTCCCCGTAAACACCCCCGCTGGTGTGCCCGGCCCCCGGAAGAAGAACATATTCAAAGTCCTTGCCGGCCCTGATAAGTGCATTTACCAGCTGAGCGGTTGATGAAGGATCAACGTTATAATCCATCTCGCCGTTCAGAAGCAGCAGTTTCCCTTTAAGTTTCCCGGCGTTTTCAACATTTGATGATTCGGCATATTCAACTCCAACCGGCCATCCCATCCATTGTTCATTCCACCACATCTTGTCCATCCGGTTGTCGTGGCAGCCGCACGAAGCCACTGCAACCTTATAGAAATCCGGATGAAACAGCACAGCCCCTGCAGCATTCTGCCCTCCGGCTGATGTGCCGTATACCCCTACGCGGTCAATATCCATATAAGGATACTTTTCGGCCGCCGCCTTCATCCACAGTATCCTGTCAGGGAAACCTGCATCTTTTATGTTTTTCCAGCACACATCATGAAAAGCCTTTGACCTGTTCGATGTTCCCATTCCGTCAATCTTTACAACGATGAAGCCAAGTTCTGCCAGCTGGTGCATCGAAGTGGCCGGCCCCCTGAAACTCTTCGGAACAAAACTACCGTGGGGCCCGGCATAAATGTCTTCGATAACCGGGTACTTCGTTGACGGATCAAAATCAGTCGGTCTGATTATGATACCCCAGATGTCAGTCACTCCGTCCCTCCCTTTGGCAGTGAAAACCTCCGGAAGCCTTATTCCTGTTTCAAGCAGCCTGGTAATATCAGCCTTCTCCACAGCCATCAGCTGAGTCCCGTCATCGGCCCTTCTCAGAACAGAAACAGGAGGAGCGCTGATCGTTGACCATGTATCAACGAAGTACCTGTGATCGGGTGAGAAGCCTGCATCATGCGTTCCTTCCCCTTCAGAAAGCAGTTTCAGTCCGGTGCCGTCAAAATTAACACGATAATAGTAAATGAAATATGGATCACCGGCTTCCCTGCCGCTAGCCTGGAAAATGATCTGTCTGTTCTTTTCGTCAACCCGGGTCACATCCCTTACCATCCACGATCCGGATGTAATCTGGTTTTTCACTTCACCGGTACCCGAATCATAGAGATACAGATGATTCCAGCCGTCGCGCTCCGAAGCCCATATTATCTCCCCCGACTCTTCAGCGTCGTACCTGTACCTTTTACCGCTGTAATCGATAAAGGTGGGCGAAAGCTCGCCTATGATAACCTTTGAAACTCCCGATGCAGACCAGCGGATATATGAAGAATAGTACTCACCCAGGGCACCGTCGTAACTGAGCTGATAGTCTTTCTTGTCCTTGTCATCAACTGCCCTGACAAATACATTATAATTCCTTATGAATGCTATCCATTTCAAATCGGGCGATTTAACAGAATCAGTCGTCAGTTCATCCCTGAATCCCCAGTCCCAGCTGCTTCTCACAGGGCGCCCGGGGACCTTTTCCCGCTTTGATATTGTGTAATCCCTCAGGTTACAGATCCAGTTATACCCGTCGTAAGTAAAGGCAAAACTCGAAAGCTTGTCGGAGAAAACCAGGTTCCTTATGGGAAGCTTGCCCGGGTCAAATTTCTTGCCGGCTTCCTTCCCGAGCGATTCGGCAAATCGTTCCTGGTTGAATGCCTTCCTTTTTGTGAGTTTTTCCGAATCAACGATCATGAATTCAGTTCCTTCAGGAGTCAGATTCTCATAAATAAAGCTGTTCGTCTTTCCAATCCAGACAGGTCTCACATTCCCGTAATAAACCTTATCTGCCGTCACTTTTGCCAGGTCATCTGCCCTTTTATAGACATCAGCTGACATCTGTGATAAAGAGTCAGATACAGAAAAGATAAAGAAGATAGCTGCCAGAATAAATCTGCTGATCGTTTCCATAAATCCGGTTTTATGTTTCACTTGAATGCCATAAATTTAATTGAATTTGACTACCGTTCGCATCTCAGTGTTAATAATTTGATAGCTTTGCAATGGACAATCCTCATTGATATGACTGTTGCTGAACAAATTGCAGGTATTTTATCTGGTGCCGGTGTCAGGTTTGTATTCGGTGTGCCCGGCGGTCCGTCAATTCCATACATGGAAGCTTTCAGAAAGGAGGGGATCGAATTCATTCTTACCTCCCATGAATCAGCAGCCGGAACCATGGCAAGTGTTACAGGAAGGATGACCGGAATCCCGGGTGTTTGCCACGGCACCTTCGGCCCGGGTGCGGTAAATCTTGCATCGGGTGCTGGTGGCGCCCTGCTCGACAGGTCGCCGGTGATAATCCTGACAAGCGAAATGGATGACAACATGATTGGCAGGACTACCCAGATGAATATCGACCACCAGAAACTGTTTCAGCCCCTGACCAAGGCCACATTCAGGGTAAACCCCGGAAACGCAGCCGATCTCCTTTTAAAAGCCCTTGATATCTGCAGGGAAGAATATCCCGGACCTGTACATATCGGTCTGCCTTCGGATATTGCATGCCTCGAGGCAGCTGCACCAGGTAGGTACATTATTGAATCTGTAAAAAAGGTTCCTCTTAATGATACCGCCAGAATCAGGGCTCTCCTTGGGAACTGCAGAAGACCTCTTATAGCGGTTGGCCTGACTTCCGCCAGACACGCCCTGGGAGAAAGACTTTCAGAATTTCTCCGGCAAACGAGGATACCGGTTGTACTGACTCCAATGGCTAAAGGACTTCTGCCTGAAGATCATCCCTGTTATGCCGGAGTTCTTTTTCATGCCTTAAGTAATTATATAGGTGATGTCCTGGAGAATATTGATCTGGTAATCGGTCTGGGTTATGATCCTGTTGAATATAATTACGAATCATGGATGCCTGATGTCCCGCTTATCGATTTCACAACCACAGAAACTGATCTGCCCGCGGTGAACCAGGTGACAAGATTCACCGGAAGCCCCGGTGAATGGTTCACGATTCTTGAACAGCTTCATATGGAACAGTTGATTTACAACCAGATGAAAATCGACTCGGTCAGGAATGAAACCATTTCTGTGTTTAACGGATTATCAGACCATTTCGGGCCTGTAACAACCCTCAAAGTCCTCAGGGAAGAAATTCCCGCCGATGCCATTGTGACCTTCGATGTCGGTTCTCACCTCCACCTTGCCGGACAGTACTGGAATACTTTCGGACGACAGAAGATGATAATGACAAACGGATGGTCGGGTATGGGATTCGGTCTTCCTGCTGCTCTTGCTGCCTGTATTTTATCACCCGGATCAGTCATCGCTTGCGTTACGGGTGATGGAGGATTCCTGATGAACGCAGGTGAGATAATTACTGCGAGAAGATACAATCTGCCTGTAATAACAGTGGTGCTTTCTGACGGTGAACTGAATCTGATAAAACTTAAACAGTCGTGGCAGGACTTTCCTCAATATGCCACAAAACTCTATGAAGAAGATCTCTTCAGCGCAGAAATGTTTCTTGGAGTCAGAATTATATGTGCTGATTCGGAAGAAAGCATGAAAAGTGCTGTAAAGATGGCGCTTTCAATGAAAAAGCCTGTAATTATCAATGCCCGGATTGACCCCGATGATTACAAATGGCTGGTAGTCAGAAAATGACTCGCCTTTAGTCTACTTTTGGGGTTTGGCTTCCTTTTTTTCCTTAGGCTGCTTTGCGGGAGCAGCTTGCTTTTTCTCCTTTTCAGTCTTTACCTCTTTGACTACGGGTTCAGTTTCCTCCTTCACTGGCTTGACCGGCTTTGTTTCCTTCATTATATGGGCTTCCTTCTTTTCCCTTGCAGGTTTCCTGTCTTTTATTTCCTTTTCTGCCGGCAGACCTGCCTTATTGCCCTTATCCGCCTTTTTCCTGGGGCGTCTTACACCAAAGGTTCCAAGTATTATCTTGCCTCTCCTTGATTTTTTGTCACCTTTTCCCATAATTATATTTTTTCAGAAGTTTTCGAGAATCGCGCAAATTTAACAATATTCTTATTTGTTTAGACATATATTTTTCTTTCCTAAGTCAGTTTCGGTCGGATAATCCTGCTGATCCATTCATTTAAGCTCCGGACTCAGGCTTCAACCCATCCCTGCCGGTAATTTCTGAATATCCTTCTCGTCATATACATCATGATCCCTTCCGGAATAATCATGCTCAGTCCATAAAACAGACCTGAGAGCTTCCCCGGCAGAATGACCTTCTTTCCTCTGAACATCCCCCTTATCACCACAGAGGCCACTTCCTCCGGTTCAAGTGCAGATTTCTTCGAAAGCCAGCCGTTTCTCTCAATTCTGTCGCGGGTGTTGACATTTGTCCTTACAGCTGAAGGAACAGCCACACAGGTTCTTACAGTCGATCCCTTCAATTCTGATCCAATGGCTCTGGTGAAATAGAAAATGTACGACTTTGTTGCAAGGTAAATGCTCTTGTAAGCAGTGGGAAGATAGCATCCAAAACTGCCCAGATTGAGTATATACGATCTGTCTTGTGTTTTAAGTCCGGCGGTGAACAGCATGGTGAGCATGGTTACAGCCCTCACATTAAGCATCAGCATATTGTCTATCTGCTTTTTTGAATAGCCTTCAACAGGGCCTTCATAACCTATCCCGGCATTGTTAACAAGTATGTCGACATTCAGTTTTTTCTGCCGCACAAAGTCAAACAGCTTTTCAGGGCCCTCCTCCGCAGTAAGGTCACCCTCCGCACAATACGCGATTACTCCAAAATCCGATTCGAGCTTCCGGCAAAGATATCCAAGACCCTGGCCCGGAAGTGAACTCAGAACCAGATTGTGCCGCCTGGAGGCAAGCTCCCCGGCTATTGCCCTGCCTATGCCCGTGCTTGCTCCTGTAACAACAGCAAAGCTGTCATTTGTCTTTTCCATCATCAACAGTTTTTAACCATTCAATGGTTTTTGTGACACCTTCGGAAAGGGGTGTGATTCTATAGCCCAGTTCTCTCACGGCTTTATCACTCGACATGATCCAATCGCTCAGGTACTTGTCAAGAAAGTCCCTGGTTATCGGCGGAGATACCCTGAATAATCCTGAAAAAAAGGTGATCATCTTCACAATGGCTTTCATCAGACCTGCCGGAAGCCGTATCAGGATTCTTTTCTTTCCTGCCGCCGAGCCAATGGTGTCAAAAAGCCGGTTGAATGAATGGTTCTCTCCTCCAAGTATATAGCGCTCTCCTCCCCTTCCGTGCATGGCCGCAAGGATATGGCCTTCAGCAACATCATCAACATAAACGTAATTACCTGTGGAATTGCCGTCACCCGGATTTATTCTCCATAATCCCGACATGTACAGTTTTATAATCCTGGTGACAGAATTGCTTTCAGAGAGCCTGCCGGGGCCGTAAACCCTTGTGGGATTGACAATAACCACATCAAGTCCTTTCGCGGTATATTCAACCGCAATTTTCTCGGCTTCAGCTTTGGTCTTCTCATAAAGGGTATGAAGCTCAGGGTTCTTGTTGGTTTCTTCATCAACAGGCATTCCGTCGCGTGAATAACTCATGGTGCCTCCCGTGGAAGTGAAAACAACCTTCCTGACACCCGATTCAAGCGCTGCTTCAAAGACATTAACCGTCCCGTCAATATTTATCCCTGTTACAACCGAAGGATCCTTGCATGAGGGTTTGGCATAGGCAGCCATATGGAAAACCCAGTCACACGATTCCATTCCCTTTTTTAATATCTCCTTATCTGACAGATCGCCCTTAATTATAGTAACCCTTTCATTACCGGCATAAGGCACCATGGATGGATTCCTTGCCAGAAGAGTAACTTCATGATTATCTCCTATCAGTTTTTCAGTAAGTCTTGCACCTATAAATCCGGTGCCGCCGGTAACAAACACTTTCATGGACATACATTAATTAATGAAGCCTCACATCCGGATCATGATAAAGAGAGAACAACTCCGTCGACACGGCTATAAAGCTGTGGATGATGAAAGCAGGCAGGAAGGAGCCTGTCAGACTGCTGAGAAGACAGAAAATTATCCCGACCGGGATTGTACCTACAGCCATCTGCACACCCTGGGGAAGATGTACAAGAGAATAGAGAACAATGTTGACAGCCAGCGCCGGCCAGAACCCGAAGGCCTCAACGCACAGGAACCAGAGCACTCCCCTGAAAAGAAATTCATATCCCAGCAAATAAAGCACCCAGGCTCCCGCCGAAAGAATAACATGCCTTGGATACCAGTCCTTAAGCCTGAGCTCGGGCGACCGGGCCCTTATTTTCTGGCTTTTTGATGAATAAAATGAAACCGTCAGGGTTATGAGGATCAGAATTAGCAGAATATACCAGTAACCGGAAGTGCGTCCTGCAACTAAACCAATTCTTGAAGTTGAAAGCTTCAGAACCCACAGAAAAAGTATGAAAGGAATTACTCCCGTAAATATGATGCCCGATAATTTGTATGATAAGAAATCAGCGCTTTCATTCCGGATCGACGGGAAAAGCGGTCTTATCAGCCAGGTTCCTGCAATTTTTCTGTTTGCAGTATAATAATAAAGGAAGAATAGCAGAATAACCGACACAATTGCTGTAACAGCTAGTGCCTCTATTGGTAAATTCATTTCCGGTAAATAAAACACCCTCGTTTAAAGCACTGATAATTCGGCACAAATTATAAAAATCCACACTATCTACAAAAGGTAAGCCTAAAAAAGGATAACTTGCAGGCCATAATGACAATAACCATGGAACAATTAAACGACCTAAGGCTTGCAGTGCTGATTGATGCTGACAATATTCCGTATGGCAATGTGAAGGGGATGCTGGAAGAGCTGGCAAAATACGGGACGCCTACATTCAAAAGGATCTATGGCGACTGGACAAAACCCACCGTATCGGGATGGAAATCGGTGCTTCTCGTTAACGCCATCACTCCTATTCAGCAATACAGTTATACTCAGGGTAAAAATGCAACCGACTCGGCAATGATTATCGACGCCATGGATATCCTTTATTCAGGTAAGGTTGACGGATTCTGCCTTGTTTCAAGCGACAGTGATTTCACAAGGCTGGCTACACGGCTCAGGGAAGCAGGAATGAAGGTTTTCGGGATCGGAGAACGGAAGACTCCGGAACCTTTCATCGTTGCCTGCGACAAATTCATCTACCTCGAGATTATCAACACTACGGCAACTCCTGAACCGGCAGTTACCAAGAAGAAAAAGGAAAAGCCATCAGGATCGAGATTAAAAAAAGAGGATCCCGACCTGCAAAGCCAGATTCGGGGGGCCCGGCGCCTTATCGCATCATCGATAAACGACCTCGCCGACGAAACAGGATGGGCCTATCTCGGAGATGTGGGCAACCTGATACTAAAAAAACAACCTGACTTCGACCCGCGCAACTACGGCTTCAACAAGCTGACACCCCTTATCAGATCGCTTGATTTTGAGATAGATGAAAGAGAATCCGGACAAAACCACATAAAACATATTTATATCCGGATAAAAAAATAATCTCTGAACATACCTCGCCGTTAATTGTTTAATTTACATCGTTAATTTTTATTTTCAGAAATCAAAAATTAATGTGACCTTTGCTACTGTTTTATTTACTTAATTATTGAACTATGAACATTTACGTTGGAAGCCTCAACTTCAAAATGAATGAGGCAGATCTTAAGGAACTATTTGAAGGGTATGGAGAAGTTGGATCAGCTAAAATCATCTTCGACAAGTACTCCGGGAAAAGTAAAGGATTTGGTTTCGTTGAAATGCCGAACGATGCCGAAGCGAAAAAAGCCATTGAAGAACTTAACGGCTTTGAAATACAGGGCAGAAAGATTATTGTTAACGAATCTATTGAAAGACCCGAACGCAGAAGAGATTTCCGCGGCGGAGATAACGACCGCAGAGGAGGCGGTGATAACAGAAGAGACCACTACAGATAGAAAAACTCAAAACAATGAAAGGCACTGTTAAATGGTATGACAGAATTAAGGGTTACGGATTTCTTCAGACTGAGGACCAGAAGGATGTATTCATCCACAGATCAGGCCTGGAAGTTCCGCATACCGAACTTGAAACAGGACAGGCAGTTGAGTTTGAAATAGAAATGAAGGAAAAAGGTCCTGTTGCTGTCAGGGTAAGAAGAGTTGAATAATTTCACTCGGTTAATATGTAAAG
>JBAQCK010000074.1:0-2560 GCA_049294075.1 Bacteroidales bacterium
CCTTACTCGTACCACCCCCCATCCCGAAAGCTTTCGGGACCCCTAAAGGGGGGCTAAGAAACTAATAATGTGAAATATAACAATAAGGAGATTATCCACACATTTATAGTTTTAAGTTTTCAAATCGAAATCTAATTCGGGGCTATTAATATCATCAAAGTCACCCAATAAATAATTGTAATTCAGCGAACTAAGCCCCCCTTTAGGGGGGTTGGGGGGTAGAACGTAAAATGGAAATGAAGTGGTCTCAATATAGCAATAGGAAGTGTACAAAGAGTAGCCTTTAGGGGGGGTTGGGGGGTGAAAAAGGCTGGGGACTGAAAAAGGCTGAGGGGGTATAAAAGGCAAAAGGGCAAAAAGTGGGGAATTAGGTAGTGAGCCCTGCCTGACAAAAAGATGTGTTCAAAGCGTAGTCCTGAGAGGGGATCCTGTCAGGTTAATCATCTGCCATTTTCCCAAATGAGTTTCTTCCCAAATCCCAACCTGTTATCCGTCATCTTAATAAACGTAAGCTGCACAACCCAGAGGTGCGTGTCCATCAGCATTGCTACCGGGAAGCGTTTTAGATAGGCGATTTTTGATTTTGAGGCAAGGTCGCCATCGGGTTCGACAACGATACCCTGGAACTGAATGCCGCGTATCATGCCGATAATTCTGGTTTCCAGGACTACCGATCCGGCAACGAAACTGTTGATAAAGAATTCCTTTCCATGCCTTGTCTCGGGATCGGTGGTTAAGACCAGGGCATTTTCTTCTTCGAGATAGACGTAAAAGCAGTTGGCACACCATGGACCTGCAACGGTGGAGGTGGCGATCGTAAGGACGTGATGCTTCCTGAAAAACTTCTTTATCCTCTCATCAATCATGTTCCATCCAGTGATATGAATCGCCTTCGAAGCCTGCAAGAGTGATTACTCTGTCTACAACGGTCATTACCAGGTCGTCGATTGTTGCGGGTTTATTGTAAAAAGACGGAGTTGCAGGACAGATTACCGCTCCGGCAAGGGTGAGGGTCTCCATATTCCTGATGTGGATAAGGTTATAGGGTGTCTCCCGGGGAACAAATATCAGCCGGCGCCGTTCCTTGAGCATCACGTCGGCCGCCCTGCAGATCAGATCATCGGAGACCCCGTTGGCAACGCGTCCGAGTGTTCCCATTGATGAAGGGCATATAATCATCGTATCGAAGGTCGATGATCCTGATGCGAACGGGGCCATAAAATTATTGTTTTCATAGATCTTCGCTGGAGGAGCGGCTTCAAACCGGCCGCCGATCTCAGCTTTCCATATCTCCCGGGCGGTACCCGAAAACACCACGGCGATCTCAGCAGGTGCGGATCTCAAAGCGCTCAGCTTCGCTATAAGCTTCTGAGCATAAACCGACCCGCTGGCACCGGTTACAGCTACTATTATCTTACGTTTTGAATCAGTCATTTGTTATATAACAATCCCGGATCAAAATTAGCATTATACTGACAGATGAGGCTGCCGGTCGTCGGCTTTTCGATGGCCGGCCGGATTATTTTTGCTAATTTTAGGTGTTCCAAAACAATTTCAATGAAGAAACTTGTAATACTCACCGGAGCCGGGATGAGCGCCGAGAGCGGGATAAAAACCTTCCGTGACTCGGGAGGTCTGTGGGAAGAGTTCCGGGTTGAAGATGTGGCTTCGCCGATGGGCTGGGCGCTTAACAGAAAACTTGTCCTGAAATTTTACAATGACAGGCGCAGACAACTGGCCGGCAGCGAGCCTAATGCAGGGCATATTGGTCTGGCCGCACTTGAAAAGTATTTCGACGTTCATATTATTACCCAGAACATCGACAATCTCCATGAAAGGGCAGGAAGCACGAAGGTGATCCATCTGCACGGCGAACTGACAAAAGCCAGAAGCACGAAAGATCCCTCACTGATCTACGATATCGGGTATAACGACATAAAAGAAGGAGACAAATGTGACTTAGGCAGTCAGCTCCGTCCTCATATCGTGTGGTTTGGCGAGGCGGTGCCGATGATCGAGGAAGCCGTTAAGATCACTTCCGAAGCAGATATTTTTGCAGTAATCGGGACCTCGCTGAATGTTTATCCGGCAGCCGGACTTATTGAATATGTGCCTGAAGGAACCTCCCTGTGGCTGATCGATCCAAACGATGTTCCGGTACCCGGAGACCTCAATGTTAACGTGATAAAGGAATCCGCCGGAAGAGGGGTGGAAATATTTGCCGGTAGATTGATGGACCTGAAATGAAAAAGGGGGCGGTCTATATTATGACAAGTAAAAACAACACCGTCCTGTACACTGGTGTAACAAGCGACTTAAAAGGTCGGATCAAAAAACACAAAGACAAGACTTACAAGGACAGTTTCACTGCTAAGTATAATATTAGCAAGCTGGTTTATTATGAATGGTATGACACCATCGGGGAGGCAATTAAAAAGGAGAAACTTCTAAAGGGGGCTAACCGGAAGAAAAAGGTTGAGCTGATCAATGGGATGAATCCGGAATGGAGGGATTTGGGGGCGGGGCTGCTGGGTTGAGCAAGATTGCTTCGGTGTCAGGC
>JBAQCK010000075.1:0-1878 GCA_049294075.1 Bacteroidales bacterium
GTGTCATTCTGTCGTCAGGCAGTTTCGCCTCGTCCTGAATGAAAATTCCTCCGCTTGTAAAGGATGATTCAGGTATGGGAGTTTCTCCTCTTTCGAGATTGTTCGTTTTCACGACGTCGCCTGCCTGATTCAAAATTTCCACCCTGATATACTTCTGACGCTCTGTAAATAAGTCGCGCGACCAGGCATCCACTCCGGCTATCAGGGTATTTTTTTCGGAAAGGTTCCATGTTCCCTGAAGTTTGCCTCCCCGGGTAAAATGATTTCCAACTGGCGTAATAAGATCGGGCGTTATGCGCTGATAGCCCGTGGGCGTTTCATTGAGGGTCACTGTATTTGGGATCATGGCCACGTCGCGCTGGATGTATTGCATGAAGTAATTCAGTTTCAGCGACTGAAGTCTTTTACCTGGATTAGTGATCTCGTAGGATGCTGACAACAGTTGTCTTCCGATATCCGTATAAGTTGCTTCGGCCGGTCCCGGGAATGCGTCTCCGCCGGGAATGCCAACATCGGTCGACCAGTTGCGCTGGTACTGGATGTTGAACTGATGGTTCGGGAGAGGTTTGATCCCGATCTTTGCGGCTATGTTATTGGTAGTGAACTGGCTGTTGGGCAGGATGCCTTCCGGAGTCCGCATGTCATCTGCCTTGCCATAGGAACCGCTTACCCTCAGATACCACTTTTGTGAACCGGTATTTATATCTGCATGATTCATTAACAGTTTATTGGCGGAGGAAAAGCCGGAACTGACATTTCCCGACAGATAAGTCTTGTCGGAAAAGTGACCGTCCTTTGTGATTATGTTTACTATGCCGCCCATGGCTCCGGTGCCATATAGCGACGACTGTGCGCCTTTAACTACTTCCACCTTTTCGATGTCGTTAACATCAATCATGCTGAGTGATGCGGTGAGGTCAGTTGCAGTTTCCACACGGTTGCCGTCGATCAGGGTAACAAGGCGGTTCTCGTTGAAGCCCCTTATATTTATGTTTGTAGCCCACACGCCGTCATTGCCCATTGCAATACCCGGCTCTGTAGCCAGCACGTTTGAAAGGGTAAGGGATGATAGTTTCTTGTATTTTATTGATCCCACAACAGTGATGGGAGCAGGTAAATCCCTTGCCTGCCTGTTGACCATCAGGCTGGCAACCTCCACTTCACCCAGGTTTACCGGCTGTGATGACAGCAGGAAATCCAGATGAAGGTCGCCGGTGATATTTAATTCCTGCACTAAGGGAGTAAAGCCAAGCATTCTTATTATAAGGCGGTAGTTTCCGGACGGCAGGGAGAAAAACATCCGCCCTCTGACATCTGAAACTTCGGCATGAGCAGCCTTATCAGTTCCTCCGATGGAGGTCACCTCAGCCACAACACCTTCCAGTGTCTTGTTGTTCACTGAATCACGAACCACAACCTGAAGCGAGTGATTCTGCCCGAAAGAGCTCAGTGATAAAAATAAAGTAAGGGAAAAAGTAAGGAAATAATTTCTAGTCATCTTGTATATTCTTTAAAAGTACCGATTTGATCTGAATTCCGCTTAGGCGGCCCAACTGGCCTGTAAGTGAGCCAATCTGATCGGTGGTACCTTCAAGAACAAGAGAGATGATGCTTTCGCCATTGCCGCGGGGCAGGCCCTGGCGTCCGATTATTATAACGGAATGCTTCGAAATGATTTCGTTCAGTTCCTGAACGCTTTCGCGCGACTGAATCAGAATGATTGCTGATCCTATTCTCTTTTCCATCAGAATACCTCCGGATTGGATTTAATTCTTAACCTGCTCGTCCTTGAATCACCTGACGGCGTTGCGGATGCCGACCTAAGCGCTTCTCAGACCTGAGCGGGTCTATTGTTAATTATTTCACAAAGGTGAGAAA
>JBAQCK010000076.1:0-7659 GCA_049294075.1 Bacteroidales bacterium
ATCTTCGTAACCTTCATTTCACTGATCATCCTTGCACGGTTACGAAAGATGGTAGATCAAGTCGATAAGAAGAAACGCAAGTACTGGTCGGAACACGATATGCTGCGAAAGGTGGAAACCTATGCCAGGGTTCACTTCGAGGGAAAATACAAGGACGTGTACACGATCCCCACCTCTGCTCAGCGGCTCGTCTTCGATATCTTCGGGGTACCATATACCTTCAAAGGCAAGATCAGCACGTCAGAAAGCGAGCAGTAAATATGGTTACAAAAGAACGGCATTTTCGGATATCAACACAACGATGAATGCCAAACCGTTAACACCTGACAATCCCACCGAAAGAGTTTTTCCTATTAGCTGATTGAGCAGCGGCGTAAGTGCAAAAACAAGCAGAAGGGCAATCAGGCCTGCCATGTTGAGCATGACATATCCTCCCTGTTTTCTCATATTCAGGATTGTCTGAACGAGGAAATTTTTAAGCATAAGCGGATGATTTTTTTACACTTTGGATCATTTGAAAGGCTTCAAAATGAGGAATCTGCTGCATGACTGACCTGTTTACTTCTGGAAGGAAAAACAAAAAGGCCCCGCCGGATACCGGCGGGGCGCTTATAATACTTTGGATACCCGGTTATGCGGGCTGCTGTTATTCACATTTCAGGTTGGTGCGCTGAGCTTTTGCGGCATCGGCGAAGGCACCGTAGAGAGCATTTTTGAAAGAGGCGCATACAGCCGAGGTATCTCCCTGACCGAGCTGGGCAACGGCCAGCTGATAGTAGAACATGGCCTTGGCTTCAGCGTCGCCGGTCTCAAGATCGAGTCCCTTCTGCGCATAGGCAGTTCCCTCGGTGAAGTTGATCTGCTTGTTGTAAACGTCAGCGAAGAAATAGAACATGGTCTTGTCATCTCCGTACTTTGCTGCCCTGTTCAGCAGGGCCAGTGCCTCGTCAAGCTGGTTGGCACTGTTTGCCTTTGAGCCGGCTGCGTGGAAGTACTCCAGTTCCGAACCTTTGGCCTGAGTGATTTTGTCAGCATCTTTCTCGGGATCGAGCTTGGAGAGAAACAAGTCTATAGCCTCTTCAAAAGCGTCCGCATTATCCTGATTCCTGAAGATCAGGGCCTTATTATATATCGATGCGATATGGTCGGGATTGAGTGTAAGGACACTGTCAAATGCCAGGAGAGCGTTTTCATAATCATTGGCAGAAAAGAATTCGCTTGCCATCCTGTAGTATCCGTTGACCAGGATTTTTTCCGAGTTGGCTTTGTAGGTTGAGTTACCGTACTTATCTGACATGGCGTCAGCAAGTTTTGCAGCCGCAATGATCTATGTGGCCGGTTTCTTTTCATTATAGGCTGTTGCAGCCAGTTTATAATAAAATCCGGGCAGTACCTTTACTGCTTTGTCCTTCAGGTCATCAGCCGTCTCACCCACCTGTTCGGAGAGAGCTACGACCTTTTCAAATGCCGTGATGGCTGCCGGGACATCGGTCTGGATAGCCTTAGCTCCTTCATTGTAAACCGTTATAATTTAATTCCTGTCCTGTGCATTGAGAGCTGCACCAAAAACCGCAGAGAACATAAGTATTCCTGCAGCTATTTTCTTGATCTTCATTATTTTTCAGTTTTCTTAATTGGGTTATTTTCTGTTTATGTTCAATTTTCAAGCCATAAATATAAAAATAATGATCGATTAATCTAACTGTCCATAATATTCACAATAAAAAAGGCAGTCATGAATTTGCTGACCTAATGGCTCACTCCTGCCGGGAGTCTTCCGGTCGGGATGCAACGTGTCTTAATTATCGGTTGGTTCCGTATCCTAAAATAGAGTAATTTTATGACTATCATCGGACTCAATAATTGGCAAAGATGTCACAGAACAGAACTGACACTGATTATTACAGGTATGTCCTCAGGGTAGCCTGGACGGCTCACAGGGGAGCTGCAGCAGATACCGGTGCTGCAGCAGAGAAATTTATGAAAAGTTTGCTGCCTGGCGGAACCTTTACAATGACTGACAGCCATCCTGATATCATTCTTTGCATGAGAATAAATTGGTAAACCATTGACGAGATATTGAACAATCCCGTCTCGTTCGTAAACACCCACATTTGCATTAAGCAGTGTGGTATCGCTTGGGAAGATTGGTAATAATAGTTGCATGGAAGCAAATTTACCGCTTTTCCTGTTTGCGGCAATATGCGAAGAAATACTTATTTTTGGGACTCGAGGTCAGGAGTTCTGACATTATATCTTTCTGCCGCTTGTAAATAGTTAACAGACAGCTTCGTGATACGAAATATTTCGGAACGATTCATGCGATAATATTCGTAATTTGTTTAACACTATGAGACAATGCCCAATGGGGCGCTGCCCCGCCCTACCAATATTACGTCCCTACGGGACTGTTGAAACGTGATGATTTCTGCAAAACGTTTTGCTGTCTGCCCGGAACCATTTCGCCCCATCCGGGGCTTAACGGGTTGTGCGGTAATGCTAAACGGGGCGTTTCCCCGCCCTACCAATATTACGTCCCTACGGGACTGACAAACCGGGGTGGTTCTGCCAAACCGGGCGTTGCCATACCATGCAATATTAGGCTCAAAGGCCACGGATTGATCCAATCATTGACAGGCCGTAGGCCTGAAATATTGGTAGGGATGGGCGCAGCCCGTCCTTAATGGCAACCCCTGACCGCAGAGCCCCGTATGGGGCGAAATTTCTTTTTCTGGAAAAACAATTCTGGCCCCGGAGGTTAAGCTCCTTGCCGGGCTGCTGTATAAACACGGATGCCTGAATTGTTTTTACTGATTTGCTTAAGAGAAATAAACTGATAATTATATTTTGGCATAGGTAAAAAAATCCGATATAATTACCTATATGATAGTAAAAATATCGTAAAATGATTAATTTTACAAAAAAAAATTGTTTAATGATTCGTCGTCAGTTGTTTTACAAATTAGTTGACCATTTGCCAAAAAGGGAATTCAGCATTGTCACCGGTCCCAGGCAAACCGGCAAGTCAACCCTTCTGAAGCAGATAGAGGAACATTGCAGGCGGGAAGGATTACCAACTGTATTTCTCAATCTTGAGAACCGTACCCTGCTGGCTGATATTGACAGCAATCCGCTTAATCTTATGAGATATCTGCCAGGAGAAAAGCGTAGGATAATCGTATTTATTGATGAGATTCAATATCTGAGCGATCCTTCCAATTTTCTTAAACTGATTTACGATGAACATTCCGAAAGGCTTAAAATAGTAGCTACAGGCAGCAGTGCATTTTACACGGATAATCGTTTCAAGGATTCGCTTGCCGGCAGGAAAAGGATTTTTCATTTACTAACCTGTTCGTTCAGAGAATATCTTGAGATTTCCGGTAAACAGGAAATGGTTGAGGAACTTAATCGTATTTCATCTGCCCGTGACTATAAGACAATTTTTATTGATTATTTGAGGATTGAATTGGAAAATTACCTTGTTTACGGAGGTTATCCCGCTGTTATTTCGGAAACTGATAAACAGGAAAAAATAAGCAGGCTTAAAGAAATCCGTGATTCGTTCTTAAAACGGGATATACAGGATTCGGGAGTAGTGAATGAGAATGCTTTTTATAGTCTTTTCAGAATTCTGGCTTCACAAACCGGAAATCTTGTGAATGTAAATGAACTCTCGGCGACCCTAAGAATAAAACATGAGACGGTAAGCAGCTACCTAAATATTCTGCGTAAGTGTTTTCATATTTCACTGGCAAAACCCTGGTTTAACAACCTGCGTAAAGAGCTGGTTAAGATGCCCAAGGTTTTTCTTCTTGATAACGGAATGAGAAATTGCCTGTTGAACAATTTCCAGCCATTCATTCAGAGGATTGATAAAGGAGAATTATGGGAAAACATGGTTAACCGTTTACTGATTGACCGATACGGAGATGATTCCGTGTTTTTCTGGCGGACAACGGCAGGGAATGAAGTTGATTTTGTATTACCGCATAACGAGAACCTGGAAGCCATAGAAACAAAGCTTGACCAAAGAATGATAAACCGGAAAAAGTACCGGATCTTTCAGGAAAATTATCCTGCATTTGATCTTCGATTTTTATGGTTGTATCCCTTTGATGAGGAATTTTTCAGACGGATTGAAATGCTCAATGGGGGCGTTGCCCCGCCCTGAATCATAACACCCCATTGGGACTGGTCTGGTTTTACGGTGATATTTTTCAATGTTGCCGGGCAGGGAGTTACCCGCCTGCATAGTTTCCTTTTAAACCAATACGTATCAAACCTCCGATACGCTACAGGAAATGTGATTTTTTTTGTCACGATACGGGGCACATGGCACAGGGCACAGGGCTCAGTGCACAGGGCAGTACATCGCCAATAATACATCGCCAATAATACATTTTACCGTTCTTCCGCTTGTAAATTGTACAAAAAACAGCTTCGTTATGCGAAATATTTCGGAACGATTCCTGCGATAATATTCGTAATCTGTTTAATACTATGAGGCGGTGTCTTCTTCTGAACTATTAGCCCCAATTAACCGGCCGGTCAGCGATTTATGATAAGTTGCTTAACCGATACAGATTTCCCGTTATCGATCCTGATCAGGTAATTGCCATCTTTCAGGTTATTGACAGGAATCGTAAACCTGTCTCCGGAATATTCTTTCCTGCTTTGAAGTACTCCGTTCATATCGTGAATGGATACATCATACACAGCATTAATATCAGGAAGGTTTACCGCGCCGGCTACTGCCGTCACAACAGATATAGTTACAGTGGCCGATGCCGGATTGGGTGAAACGATGTAATCAAGCCCGTTTTCAGATATTAAAATATAAGCTGTTCCCATTATGCCGTCGCCACAGTTGTTATGGCCCGTGCAGCCAACCTGGAAGTACCCTCCGCCCGGGTAATTAAACGAAGTATTTGCCCAATCGCCGTAACCATAAATATAGTTGCCGTCGTAAGGAGGACTTAATGTCCATTGGTACGAAGTTGTTTGTGATCCCTGAGCGGGATTCGCGTAAAAAGTATAGGAGCCACCTGTATATCCTTCAGAAGCTCCTGATACTTCAACCCGTGGTACTCCCGACCATACTGCTTTTTGCAGGACTATACTTCCGCAGCCGGTTACCAGTCTGGCTCTGATCCAACTGCTATTGTTTCCTGTTGATGAAAAAGTACAGGAAGAGGTATACTGACCCGAAGATACAGTCAGGTAAGGCCCGCAGGTCCATATAATGGAATCTACTGAAGGAAGGTTATTCAGTGTAAAAGAAGCGCCGGAGGAGCAGACAATGGGAGGGCCGGAAATAGAAAGATTAGCTTCAGGTTGTCCATATAGATATCTGATTCCATCAATATCATCTGAACCCAAAAAACGATGTGAACCATTATATACTGCTAACATTAATGAACCGGATACAGTTGTATGGTCTAATCCGAGTGCGTGCCCAATTTCATGAGCTGCAACGGTAACCAAATCTATAGGTTGCGTTCCATTAGACCTGGTATTTAAGGTCCAAGTTTCGCTATCATCAAAATGCATGTCACCAGCCTGATCACCAAAAACATTTGGAGGTGGGCCACCCAATGTATGGGCTAAGATACCTCCTTCCCCATCAAATGGACCACCATCTCCATGATGGAATGTACCCCAGGAAAAAGCTATGTCTGCTTCATCCGCGGAACAAACCTGCAAAAAAAATAAATCCGTTTGGACAGACCAAAGAGCAAAAGCATCCCTTATGGCTTGCTGCTCATTATTACCATCAATATCGTTTGTCCCATTTTGAAAGAATTAAGTAATAATTCTATGATCCCATGTTGTACCAATAGTAACATAGTCAATATTGGGATCTTTAGAAATCAGCTTTCTATTGGCATTTGATTCAACTGTAACAGGCCAGTCATCATAATATAGCTTTTCTTTGTCTTTACGATTACTTTGATTTTGTCCTAAACAAATAAATAACGAAATGAAATATACCAAAAAAGTAATGAGAATTTTTTTCAGGTTCATCAGTTTAGGTTAGTATATTGATTACTTTAAATCTATTATTATTTTACAAATTATTTGGGACTATTACAATTATTTCAGGGATTTGATTTTAATTAATTCAAGGTAATAATAAGTTTGTCCCGGGATAGACGGGGAAAATTCTTTACATTTAAAGTAATTTCCGCTAAACAAGATCTCAATTCCCTCTTTCTTATAATTGTCAGGCATATCACAAGGTATACCAATATCTTGGGAATCATAGGTGCCCTCAATACTTGCAAAAACTGAATATGTCCGAGATTGTGAGTCGTACCAGATAAATCCCTTTTTATCGTTAACGGATTTTACAACTTCTCCAACATCGCATGGTTTTCCAAACTTGTTTTCACATCCCATCCCCAAAAAGAATAGAAAAAGAGAAATGATACCTGTTTTTAAGAAGATTTCTTTCACACGTAAATAAATTAAGTTAACCAATATAAGCATATTAAAAACGGATAAGAAGTTGCAATTTCATCCGCGTGCTCGTGGTAACAGGTGTTTGTTCTTTGCCAGATATTGGGTGTTTCATGACTCTAATATTTTTTAATTTATATTTTCTGATTTCCAGTCTTTTACTTATAACCTAAAAACAGCAGCAAAAGTATTCCACTTGATTATCGCCTTGTAATTTACAACAAACAACTGACATTTCCAATTATTTTCCATGATATATTTTGTGGTTGCAATGCAGAAAATTTCCCATCTGCCTTGGTTCCTAATAAACCAATACGTAACTAAATGTCGAAACGTTACAGGAAAAGCGAATATTATTGAGGGCGCACCGTTTCCACCATAGCTTTAGCGAAGGTGGAAGGCACAGGGCACAGGGAACAGAGCGCAGGGCACAGGGCTCAGGGCTCAGGGCTCAGGGCAGGGCAGTACATCGCCCCTAATACATTGCCAATAATACATTGTCTCTTACTGCCGCTTGTAAATAGTAAAAAGACAGCTTCGTTATACGAAATATTTCGGAACGATTCCTGCGATAATATTCGTAATTTGTTTAATACTATGAGACAATGCCAAACCGGGCGTTGCCCCGCCCTACCAATATTACGTCCCTACGGGACTGTTGAAACGGGATGATTTCTACAAAACGTTTTGCTGTCTGCCCGGAACCATTTCGCCCCATACGGGGCTTAACGGAGTGTTTGGTAATTTCAAACGGGGCGTTGCCCCGCCCTACCAATATTACGTCCCTACGGGACTGACAAACCGGGGTGGTTCTGCCAAACCGGGCGTTGCCATGCCATGCAATATTAGGCTCAAAGGCCACGGATTGATCCAATCATTGACAGGCCGTAGGCCTGAAATATTGGTAGGGATGGGCAGAGCCCGTCCTTAGTAGCCTCCATGATCCCGGAGCCCCGTATGGGGCGGGATATTTATTTCGACGTTTATTCATTATTTTTTTGGTGATGTCAAACGGCGCCTTGCCCCCTCCTGAACTATTACGTTTTTTCAATGATGCCAGGCAGGGAGCAGGGGTAAAAAACCTGCTCAGAGCACAGGGCACACCATGTCCACCGTATCTGTAGCGAAGGTGGAGGGCTAAGAATAATCCTGTCAGCGCTTCACAACCAGCTTTCCTGTAAGTAAGTTCTCTCCGTA
>JBAQCK010000077.1:0-3073 GCA_049294075.1 Bacteroidales bacterium
AGGATTATCTTTTTAATAATCCTGTTTTCATCGAGGATGAAAAATGCTGGCACTTCATTGACCTGATAGCTTTTTCTTATTTCTTCTGTTGATATTAAATATTTGTAGTTCAGCCTATTCTTGTCCACGTAACTCTTAATATAATCTATGTCACTACTCCATGTTTCAATGCTTATGATCTCAAAGTCATTAATTGAATAGTCTTGTACTAACCGTTTTGTAAACGGGAGTGATGCATGACATGGTCCGCAACCAATTCCTGTGAACTTAATAAGTAAGATTTTGCTCTTGAGGTCTCTTAATGATACTGATTTGTTATTTACATCTTTAAGCGTCCATTCAGGGGCTGTTTTACCCACCATGTCTTTTTTTGGTTTAATTTGTTGGCCCACAATAGAATAGTCAGGTGGGAAATAATTCGATGCTGCAAAATCCTCAATGTTACCTATATTGAATTCAGTCTTGTTGTTGATAAGCCAAGATGTTTCATGAGGGACGGTTCTCTTATAACGAAATGGCAGATAATCAGACTTATGTATCCAAATTTCATAGCTGGAAAATGCCTCTTCTATGGCAAGATATGGATTATCCATAACGTAGCCCATTCCAATAAATTCAACGACTCTATTACGAATATAAATACTGAATTTAATAGAATCACCGAAATCTCCTATTTCAGTTAATGTGCTGTCTTTTGTTTCCAGGGCGTATTTTATAATGCTTTTTGTGTAGTTTTTTAACGACGGCCTAATCTGATACCACCCACCGGTAAAAAACGGTACCACCTCTACTTTCTTTGATAATAACGGCAATCTTTCGTTTTTAGAAAGTTTGCTATCATGATTTTAACCTTTACCTGCCAGTGTTGTGGCAAATTGGTTCCACGGAATCTCCGGATAAAGAATCAGAAGTATTGCTGTGCAAAAGAGTGTCAGCAAGCCAGAATGCGTATCTGGAAGAACAGACAATACAAACAGAACAGTAATTATCATAGTAAAAGCCTGATAAGTCAGAAGGTATGGCGTAGCAAATTCCCTGGTTATCAATATCAGCGGGATTATCGTAAGGCTCATCCGGAGTATGTAATGCGTAATAGCGAACTGCAAAGGGAACGTAACAAAAGGCGTCAAAGGCATCATACAACCATGATTATAAAGACGCACTCGATACTTCTACAGCCAAGGGATGATGGGGCATACATCTTATCAAAAATTTAAAAAAATATGATTGTAAATAGGAACACATTAACTCTGCAGCCAAGTACCAATGGGGCTTACGCGCTGTTTAATGTAAAAGGGAGAAAGATTGTAAATAGGAACGCGTTACTGCTGCAGGGGCAGTAATGATCTGGATAAGCGATGTTTTTTAGCCAAAACAGTATCTGATTGTAAATAGGAACACGTTCGTTTTAAAAAAAGCAGCTATCTATTTTTACCGGGACCAAAAACTTGACCCGGTGAATACCAGAATCGAAGAAATATCCATAGATAAATTTGACCTGTCGTTATCGGGGATGCGCATCATGAACATGACACGGATCCTGCAGGTTGAGAAGTCGATGCGTCTGCATGGACAGTTGCAACCGGTTGTTGCGCGGGTACATGAAGGGGGTTATCAGTTAATCGATGGGTTTAAGAGGTTTTACGCATCAGGGGACCTGATGATGGAGGCCCTTCAATGCCTTGTGCTGGAGATAGATCTCGCTCAGGCCAAGGTTCTGCTTCTGAGTTACAACCGACTCCACCAGTCGATGGAGGCCTGGGAAGAGGCAATGGTATTGCAGGATCTTCAGGATACCCACTCAATGGATCAGCGCAACCTGTCACGGCTGACCGGTTACAGCCGCTCGTGGGTTAGCCGCCGCCTGGCGCTGATAGGCAAGATGGATGAAGCTGTCTCATCAGAGATCATGATGGGCACTCTTACATCGAGCCATGCGCGGGCGTTAACTAAGTTGCCGCGCGGCAACCAGGGGGAAGTCGCCAGGGTAATCACAACCCACCACCTGACCAGCCGCCAGAGTGATGTTCTTGCGGAAGCTTTCCTGAAAGCAAAGAATGAAGATGAGAGGCGGTATATACTCTCTCACCCGGATCAAATACTCAGGAAGGATCAGGAAGACCAGGAAGCAGAGCCATACGATGTAAGGTTGCCTTCCTATGGCAATGATCTTATGCAAGGGGCAAGGTATGTGATCCGGTCGGTTCAGATCTTGCTCTCGAGGCTGGGAGATCATCGCGCAGGCATGTTAAATGAATCGGAGAAAGTGATCATAACCCCTGGCTTTGGAAAGGTATCAGCATATGTGGATAAACTGAAAGATGCCATTAGCCATTTACAAATCCAATAAAATAAAACAAAGAGATGAAAGACGAGAGTTTAGAAAACAGTGTCATAACCCTTCATGCTAAAGGATGGCCGATCAGAAAGACCTCCAAGGAGATGGGGATCTCCCGGGGGCGAGTGCGCCGGTGGCTGGTATCAAACTCGGTACTACGTGATACCACCCCCGGGGATAAGATCACTCTTAAAAAGAAACGTCAAAGCAAGCTTGATCCTTACAAGGAATTTATATCCGAGCTATTGGAGAAGTACAGTAATATCACGGGGCAACGCTTGTATGAACATCTCAGGCAGAAGGGCTTTGATGGCAGGACTACCATTGTACGTGACTACCTGAAAAGCATCCGGCAAGTGGGTTCAAAAATGCCGGTGCGGCTGGTGGAAACGGACCCGGGTCAGAGGGCCGCGCATGACTGGAGCGATTATAACATCCGTTTTACTTCCCAAAATCAGGGAGAGTCTACACGGGTTACTTTCTTTAGTTACATCCTTTGCTACTCCCGCCGGCAATACATTGAGGTAGTGGATGACAAAAAGCAGCAAACCCTTTTTCGGGCCCTGATGGATGCCTTTATTTATCATGACGGAGTACCCCTTGAGATTAAGAGTGATAACCAAAAGGCGTGCGTGGAACGATGGGAAGCGGGTCGTCCGGTCTTTAACGCCAGGTACCTTGAATTTGCCACCCATTACCGGTTCCGCCCACTTACGATCACTCCCGGTCGCCCGA
>JBAQCK010000078.1:0-11594 GCA_049294075.1 Bacteroidales bacterium
GTTCTGGCTTGTTCCTATTATCTGGCTGTTTGCAGCAGTAACAGCAAACCTGAACATGTTGGTTGGGGTGGTAGTTTTAGTGAATCTTTTTGGATCCGCGGAATTCCTTTTTACAGATTCGATCCCGTTCATGCAGGATGTCTTGCTTGAATAGCCTTCGCTGCTAAGTATTGTCTGGCCATTGTCGGCTTTCAGACGGAAACGGAATTCCTTGTTTTTTCCGCTTTGATAAACTTCAAACTTTGCCATAAGATTAGATTTAATTGAATTAATATAAGTGAACCAGGGATATGTTCTTAAACCATTTTCCATGTCAAATATAATATTAATTTGGTTTTTTAGAAGACCGGGGTAAATATTAAGTGCAGAGAACGCATTGTCGTCCGGAGTTACAGCTAATTTGTACTGTATGACATGCCGTTTGTCGACTGAAATAGTCTTTATGTCGGTTTGTTCATAAGATGCCCGTGTATTTATAAATCATTAAACAATTTAGTGGCTGCCGGCGGGCTTCATAATATTTTTCGCTTTTTTGAAAACTGAACCTAAAGTGCTAAATTGCATTCCTCCGTTCAGGGTTAAAACAAACAGATCATGGACAAAAAAGAATCATTTTCGGCACATATAAATAATGGCTATGCATGCAAGGGCGACTCGATAATACTTGGAGGGGCAATGCTTGACGGAGCCCCCCTTGGAGGCGAAGCCCTGGTAAGGATTCCCCTGAAAACAATGAACAGGCACGGGCTCATTGCAGGCGCCACAGGGACAGGAAAAACAAAGACTCTCCAGGTGATTTCCGAGCATCTTTCGGAAAAAGGAGTTCCTGTTCTGCTCATGGATGTCAAGGGCGATCTCAGCGGAATTTCCAAACCGGGAGAGGAGAAGCCATTTATTACCGACAGGATGGCAAAGATCGGTGTCCCATACGAAACCAGGGGATACCCGGTGGAGCTTATGTCAATCTCTCAGCAACCCGGAGTAAGGATGAGAGCAACTATTTCAGAATTCGGACCGGTACTTCTTTCAAGGATTCTCGATCTGAATGATACCCAGGGCGGAGTTCTGGCGGTTATCTTCAAGTACTGCGACGACCATAAAATGCCTTTGCTCGATCTTAAGGACCTTAAGAAAGTGGTTCAGTTTGCAACCGATGAGGGCAAGACTGAGATTGAACGTGAATACGGTAAAGTGTCAGCAATGTCGACCGGAGTGATTTTGAGAAAGCTCCTGGAGCTCGAACAGCAGGATGCTGATCTCTTTTTTGGTGAGATGTCATTTGAAATCAGGGATCTGATGAGGAGAGACTCCGACGGAAAGGGATACATTAATATAATCAGGCTTACAGATATTCAGGACAGGCCCAAGCTTTTTTCCACATTCATGCTGTGCCTTCTTGCTGAAGTATATAATGAAATGCCCGAAAGGGGCGATCTGGATAAGCCTGAACTGGTGATTTTCATCGATGAGGCTCATCTGATCTTCAAGGAGGCCAGCAAGACTCTTCTCAGCCAGATCGAGACCATTGTCAAGCTTATCAGATCGAAGGGTGTTGGTGTATTTTTTGTCACCCAGAACCCGATGGATGTTCCCAACGAGGTTCTGGCCCAGCTGGGGCTCAAGGTGCAGCATGCCCTCAGAGCCTTTACCGCTATCGACAGGCAGGCTATAAAGCTCACAGCCGAAAACTTCCCAATATCCGACTGGTATAATACAGATGAGGTGCTTACATCGCTTGGAACCGGAGAGGCACTTGTTACCGTGCTTAACGAAAAAGGTATTCCTACTCCTCTGGCGGTTGCCATGGTAAGGGCACCGCAGAGCAGGATGGATATTCTTTCTCCGGAAGAGATAGAATCAATAAACAGGTCGTCGCAGCTTGTCAGCAGGTACAACCAGGTAATCGACAGGGAGAGCGCCTATGAGATGCTGACAGATAAAATTGATTCGGCCGGGAAAAGAGCTGCAGAAGAGGCTGAGCGGAGGCAGGAGGAAAAGGGCAGGAGGTCAGCAGGAACCACACGCAGAAGGAGCGGGGTGAACCCGGTGGTCAAGGTTCTTACAAGCGCCACTTTCATCAGGGGCGTTCTTGGAATAATGAGGAAAGTTATAAAATAAGGATACTGTTGCAGCCGCTTTAATCGTGAAGCGGCCTTTTCTTCAGAACGCCTCCCTTGGTATGGCTAACCGGGGTGCAGTAGATAAATGCGTTTTCATCCACCTCATTTACAAGTTTCTTTACCTTGTTGATTTCCAGCTTCGTGACAATGGTAAAGATTATATCCGTGTCGGCAACACCATCGATGTCTGCGCCTTTGCCAATCATGCTTTTCTTCCCCTTGTAAATTGTGATTCCCCTGCCGAATCTGGTCATCAGGATTCGTTTCACCCTGGAGCTTTTTTCCGAAATAATCGTTACTCCTGTGTATTCCTCAAAGCCCTCAATAAGATAATCGATTGTTTTCGATGCAGAAAGATAGGTCAGGATTGAATACAGAGCCGGTTCAATCCCGAGTATGAAGGCAGCCCAGGCAAAAATGATAATATTGAAGGCAAGCACCACGTCACCGACAGATATCTCCCTTTTTCTCCAGATGTAAAGGGCCAGAATTTCGGTGCCGTCGAGCACGCCTCCGCCCCTCATGGAAAGGCCAACCCCTGCCCCAAGGAATATCCCTCCGAAAATTGCAATAAGCAGTCTGTCATGTGTGATAACCGGGAATGGCACAATCGCGAGTACGACCGACAGCCCGGCTATAGCAGCAAATGCCCTGATGGCGAAGTTCCTTGATATCTGGTTATAGCCAAGGATTATGAAGGGCAGGTTTATAGAAAATATGAGGAATGGAAGAGGAATTTCTGTGGTGAATGAAAGCAGAAGGGATATACCGGTAACACCGCCGTCGATGAACTCGTTCGGAATGAGAAATCCTTTCAGCCCGAAGCTTGCTGAAAAGATTCCTAAAACAATAAGGAGAACACTCCTGGCATTCTCTTTAACAGATGGAGACATCCTATGTATGGTTTAGCAGGTCCGGCCATCATGTGTGACAGGTTAACGGTCAGTCCCTGAAAGCAATGCTGTCGACAAGGTATCTTGAGTCTCCCCGCCACGGCACAGCACCCTTTTTCTCGATATAATGCACAATCACATTCCTTCCCTGCATGGTGTCATAACTCATTGTCATATCTTTCTCAAGAACCGAGAAGAGAAACTTCTCTGAAGCGATGGCAACATTCGCCGTACTTGAGACGCTGCTGAGTATCAGTTCACCTTCATATGTTTTAAAGAAAACTCCCTTATTCGAGAATTTCTGCAGTAATCCTGCGCGGTACCCTTCACTGTAGGTGAAGAAGAACTTGAAGTAAATGAAAACAGCAAGGAGAACCAGCAGGATACCCAGCGCCCAGTTGAATATTCTCTTTGTTTTTTTCACTGTTCCCGACCATCTGGAAGGTTTTGTCTGTGTTGTTTCTGCAGCCATTTTTTAATATTTTAGAGGTTAAAGATTAATAAAATCGGGTCCGGTAAAAACAACTAAAATTAAGTTATTTCAGCGAGAATAGTCAAAACCGGCTAAAAGTTTTTGCTTTATTGTTTCAGGGATGCTTTTGTGAAGATATATTCCGGGATTTCCTGGTTGAAACGAATGTTGGTCACTTTAAACCCGGTTCCGTCACCATGCTTAAGCATATCCTTGTATATTATTTTATGAGGGAACCAGCGGCCATCAATAAGCCTGAAATCAGAAAGCGTGGTCCGTTTAAGAAGCTGACCGCTTTTTGCGAACAGCTCTTCCTTCAACGGGACAAATCGTTCAGCATCGATCCACATTTTCCTCCGGTGATAGGCTGCATCGGTAACTTTTGCAGTCAGGTTGAGGATTTGGACATTCCTTCCTTCAATTTCTTCTTCACCTTCCAATACTGCCGAATAAACTTCGGTAAGCTTACGGTCGTCCATCATATCCTCGTATGAAAGATCGGAGCCCATAACCGATTGTCTCAGCATATGTCCTGAAATCTGGATGGTCCGGTCAGTGGAGGGCGAGTAGATCCATAACTGGTTCTCCAGTTTCAGCATCCTGGTTCCCTGTTCGCGCGCCGGGGCAAGGTATTCTGTAAACGATTTCCTGCTGCCCACAATATAGGTCCTTGATGAAATGGTCCTGCTTGTTCTGCTGCCATGGATAGTCATCTCTGATTCGTAAATCCTGTTGTCGGACGACATGTTGTTTTCAACTTTTTTCAGAATGTTTTCAGCCTCGGTCTGGCCTCTTAGCGGGAGAGAGATCAGGGCGAAAAGTGCGGGTAGTATTATTTTTCTTTTCATCATTTCCTGATTTTCAGGTTTCAAGTTCCTTGAACAGCCTTGCAGTTTGTCTTTTATATATCCCTCTGCCCGAAAGCATTGTTCCCAGAACTGTTGAAAACAGACCAGGGATGAATCCGATATAGAAATCGGGCGGTGTGATCCTGGCCTTTATAGTCGGAGGCATCATCACAGAGGATGTTTTCATCATACCTGAGAAATCAACGCCATACTTCTGCAACAGCCAGGCAAAAAGCAGGCCAAGGAGGGTTCCGATCACAGAACCGGCCAGCCCTATCATCACCGATTCAAAAATCATTGTCCTGTAAACATGTCCCTTCTCTTCGCCCATTGCCAGTCTTACGCCTATCTCACCGTAGCGCCTCAGTCCGCCCAGAAGCCCGGCATTCCACAGGACGAGCGACATCGCAAACACAAAAAAGACGGTGATATAGTTGGCCCAGTAGTCCGACATCTTTACATACTGTCCCATGCTGCCCTGCTGGCTCAGGCTTTTCATTACCGGACGGTATTCATCCTTGTCGCCTGAATGGAGCGAGTTGAATTTTTCACTGGCGTCAAGGGCCGATTCATTGTCATAAAACCCGGTTCGGAAGAAACCGGCGATTTCTCCGGTGGCATCGGGCATATCGAGGGCTGTCTGCACATCCCGGATGTCAGCAATGATGGTTCCCCTGTCGAGGGCTTCGGTGCCGAACGGCAGAGTGCCTGCAACGATAAAGTCGTAAACTGACATACTTCCGTTCATTGTTGAGCCTATGAAGGTGACCTTGTCTCCGGGGCCTACCACAAGCTTTCGTGAGAATTGGTCGCTTAAAAGTATTTCGCCGGGAGCGCCAGGCATATTTCCCCTTACAATTGATTTTTCGAGGTTAAGCCTCTGTGGTTCGGCGGCTTCCGGTGAAAGCAAATCCAGACCCATTCCCATTGCCGGCCCCTGGGTCTTTGTTTCGCCATTCTCATCAGGTGAATCGATAAGCCCTCCGAACTGGATTCGCTGCGACCATTCAGCATCGGGGAAAAGGGTTTCAAGTTCATTCTGAAGCTTTGCGGCATCCAGAATTGCCAGGTCGTTCGGCAGCTGGCTTATGTTTTCCGAATAGGGCAGGGTCATTACCTTAAGATGCCCGTAGTTGAATCTGGCATTCATTTCAATCGTGTCGCCCATGAACCCTTTCATGTATGCATGAAGAATAACAGTGAGCATGGCTCCGATGGTTACAACGATAAGCGGGATGCTGCTCCGGCTCTTATCGCGTACAAGGCCTTTTAACAGAAATTTTATCATTGCAGTTTCCCCCTTAATGCGTCTGTTGGATTCATTCTCGAAATTCTCCGTGATGGCCAGTAGCTTACCACGGCGGTTGCTGTTGTCACTGTAATTATTGTCATAATAATCAGTCCGGCAGGATAAACCGGATACAGCGTCTGTGCTATTGCCATTCCGAATTCACTTGTATCGATCGGCATGTGCAGACCGCTTTTTGCCATCCATGCCAGAAAGGGCAGACCGTAAACAACAGATAGTATGGCTGCAAGGATGGCATGCATTGTTCCCTCGATTGTGAAGAGCCCCACCACCTGGCTTCGCGTGTAGCCAAGGGCAATGTAAGTGCCAATCTCTTTTTGCCTTCTGAAGATTGACAATACCTGGGTGTCAAATACAGCCAGCAGGGCCAGAAGGAGCAGGATCAGGAACAAAACGGTTTGTCCGACAGTTTTGGTTTTAATCAGGCTGTCGATCGAAGATGTGAGTTCACCTGTAGTTTTAAGAACCCATTTCTGCATGTCCGGCCTGGTTTTCTCACTGTCGCGAAAAGTCAGGATTGTTGCTTCGTCAGGCATCTGCATCATATTGCGGAGCGTTTCGAGAGGAACATAGATCTGGCCTGTTTCTATCTGGGGAACGTTTGACGAGAAGATTTCTGCAATCATTATTTCCCGGGCATCGAATGTGCCGTTTACGTCCCTCCACCTTAATATCATGACATCGCCTTTCGATGCCTTCAGACTTTTGGCCATCAGGGCGCCTATCATGGCCGGAATGGCATCATAGACTGTGTCGAGACTGCGAGTTGGGAGTGCGAACAAACGCTGCCCGGGGTAAATCCCCTTTATTACAACAGATTGAAGGCGGTCCTGGGGATATATAGTGCCGGGGGTTATCAGAACCGGAACCATATCTCCGGCATTTATCTCTTCCATAAACTCAGGCGGAACCGGGGCATGGCTGTCGGTAAGTGTAAACGGATCAAAGGGATCATATGACTCATGCCAGTATTGTCCGCCACCTATTTCCATGTTTTTCATATCGGTCTTTGCCTGCTGATCCCATCCGCTTATTATTCCCTTCATGAAAATTATAAGTACGAAAGAAAATGACAGGATTATCACATTGAGCCAGGTCCTTAATCCGGCGCCTATGAGATTTCTGTATGCAAGCTTTAGTGCAAGTATCATGGCAGTCGGTTTTAATTTGATTTTATTTCTTCCCTGTCAATTTTTCCGTCCCGGAGGAAGATTTTCCTTCGGAGGTAGCCTATCACCTTGTCGTCGTGGGTGGCAAAAAGGAAAGTTGTCTTAAGCTGCCGGTTTAGCATTTCCATCGTGTCAAGGATATTGTATGAATTTTCCGCATCGAGGTTTGCGGTGGGTTCATCGGCCAGGACGATAGATGGTTTTTTAACCATTGCCCGTGCTATGGCAACCCGCTGGCATTCCCCGCCCGACAACTGCGGGGGCTTGGATTTTATCTTTTCGGTCAATCCCACCCATTCGATTGCATCAGTCACAAGTTCCTTTCGCTGGGCGGCTGTGTAATTAAGCAGCAGGAGGGGGAATTCGACATTTTCCCAGACTGTATGCACTGCAAGAAGGTTATAACTCTGAAAGATGAATCCAAGACTCTCTTTCCGGAGCCGGGCTGCCTCTCTGGCGGAAAGATCGCCTATTGACTGTCCCAGGACGATTGCTTTTCCGGAGGTCGGAATATCGAGCGAACCGATTATGTTGAGAAGAGTGGTCTTGCCTGATCCGCTTGGTCCGACGAGGCCTGCAAACTCACCCTGCGAAAGCTGCAGGTCGATGCCGTTCAGGGCAGTGAATTCACTCTTCCCCATTGGAAATTTCTTGATGAGGGTTTCGGTTTTAATTACAGTGGAGTTCTCCATTACAGGCGATTTAGTGGTTGAAAACGAGCATTACCTGGATACCTGAGCCCGAAAACAGACTGCCCGGTCCGGTCTGGGCGGGAAGATTGTAAACGCGGGGATTCATGTACCCCATTACATATATCATGAAATTGTTAAATTGCTTTTCCCATGAAGCGAAATTATATATTTTACTGTTGGTCCAGTCATAGTAGATAATGGCGCTTACCTTGTCGAACATGCCGACCGGATAGCTGAGAGTTGAAAGCGAGAATGTTGTGAGGTTGGTAAATCCGAACGGTTTCTGATCGTATGAAATTGCAAGATGCTCATAGGCAAGGTACAGTCCGTTTCCCATGCCCTGGGATCGTGATTGCCATACAGGCCCCACAGCCAGATATTCGCATTGTTAAGGAAATAATATCGCCCGAGGAGACCCCAGACACCATCTGTAAGACGCAGGGGGTCGCGGGGGTCCATCTGGTCGAACCACATCAGGGGCCGGAGCATTGAAGCCGATCCGAAGTTAATTTTCTGCAGTCCCAGCCTGAGTTCGAACTGATCGGATGAATAGCGGGCCCACAGCCTGTATGGTTTAATCCGGGCTTCGGCACTGGTTCCCCGCGAAGACCCTGTAATTATACTCCCGAATAAATTAGCTGAAGCTTCAAAGTCTATAAGTTTGTTGCCGCCGGTTTTGACGCCATAATAAGCGGATGGGATATAACGGATGCCAGAAGCGAATGAGAAGTCGTTATTTTGGTTGCCGTTAATCCATGCTGAGGCCTGACCGATGATTTTTGCCGTGTCGCCTGCCGCTGAGAACATTTCCGTTGAAAGAGCTTCATTCCCGGAAAAGGCAAGCATGAGTACCTGGAGAGTTAAGATTGCTAAGCTCATTGCTTCCGGGGTGAAATTCCGTAAAGAAGGATTCTTGCAGATTCCATTATCATGTCCTGCGGGGAATCGAAAAGCTTTAGCACTTCGGGATTGTTGAGCATTTCAGACATTCTCTGGGAAATAAAATAAAAGAAAGCCGGATTCAGATCCTTCCGGAAGATGCCTTTCTTCTTTGAATCCTCAATGGCGCTTATCATTTTTTTCCATGTGTCGTTTGAAATCTCCTGGATATAAGCATGCAGTTCTGAGTTCTTGTCAAAATAGAAATCGTTCAGGAACTCCCGGCTGACTTCATGGGTACCGTCAAACTTTAGTGAAAGTATTCTTCCGATTTTTTCTTCAGGTGAATCTTCTCCGGCGAGAATTGAGAGGAATTGGTCATAGCCCTCGCTGACAACTTTTTTGAGAACCAGTTTTGCAAGTTCGGTTTTATTTGGGAAATACCGGTAGTAGGTCATCCGGCTTATACCGGCGTTCCTGCATATTTCATCTATTGAAACACGCCTGAATCCATGTTTCCAGAAGAGATCCCTGGCAGCAGCCATGATTGTTTCGCCGGTTTCGGATGTTTTTAAGTTCATATTTATGGATGATCCTTAAGCGCACAAATATACAAAAATATTTGAATTATACAAAAAAAGTATAAATAGTATAATAATGTAACATTTGCGGTGCATTATAGTATGGTGTTGAAAAGCACAATTATTTTTTCTTTCTCGCAGATTTACGCAGAGGTTTGACTTAAGCGATCAGCAGTCAGCGATCAGCTTTTATTTCTGTTTTTTGCGAAAGACACCCAAAGTTAAGATGAGTTTAATATTTCCAGGACCTTCTACCGTACCAAACATTAATTCAACCTATTCCGACACCTGGGGTGTCGACTCCCAGTAGCCCGGGTTTCGCCCCGGGAAGAGAGCACCACACACCATGTACAACCCTGGAGGGGTTGACTTTCAATTACATGTAAAAATTGAAGGCCACCCCTCCGGGGTCGGATTGGTATTATTGCCTCAACCCCGGGGTGAGACCCGGGCTCCCGATAGCTATCGGGATGGAAGGCCAGCCCTCAAGGCTGGAGATCCAGGTTACTGCCCATACCACGACGAACAAACATCCAAAAAAACACAGGTCGAGACACCCAATTTTTCATTAAAACTTTACATCAAAGATTAGATGTCTGCCAGTTACTCTTTTGGGTTCATTAAACCGCACAAAACAGGAGCAGTCAGCTATCAGCTTTTATTAAGAGGAAACGAACTGCACGATTTTTACTTCGGTCTTCCGTCTTCTATCTTCGGTCTATTTCTTATCGTTTCAGGTAAAAAAATTGTCGTAAAACGATAACCCACATATCGTTAATCGATAAAAAATCTGTTGTTTTCAGGCGAAGAGCAGCAGGCTTAAAGCCATCACCAGCATTCCGGCCACCAGTCCTCCGATTGCTATATGGTGTTCACCGTATTCCTCAGCAGTTGGAAGAAGTTCATCGAGCGAGATATAGACCATGATTCCGGCAACTGCACCGAATATTACACCGAAGGTGGCATCACTGATAAAATGCCGTAAGAGGAAGAAACCGATAAGGGCTCCGACGGGTTCGGCCAGTCCAGAAAGGAACGACAGCCAGAATGCTTTTCCCTTGTTTTTTGTGGCGTAATATATTGGTACGGAGACTGCCACTCCTTCAGGTATGTTATGGATTGCAACTGCGACGGCGATGCTTACTCCAAGGGTGGGGTCGGACATGGCGGCAAGAAAGGTGGCAAGTCCTTCCGGGAAGTTATGTATTGCTATTGCGATGGCGGAAAACACTCCCATTCTCATCAGCCTGGAATCATTGTTATTATCCTTCTGTTTGCTGGTTGCAATGTTCCTCATTTCGTGAGGGTTTTCGTATGAAGGAATGAGTTTGTCAATTATTGCGATAATTGCAATTCCCGCGAAGAATGAAATGACAGTATACCAGTATCCTGTTGTGGCTCCGAAAGAGATTACCAGCGAATCTTTAGCCTTGGAGAAAATTTCGACCAGGGATACATAAATCATCACGCCGGCTGAAAAGCCGAGGGCTCCTGCCAGGAATTTGGGGTTGAATTTCTTAGATAAGAATGCCATCAGACTGCCAACCCCGGTCGAGAGACCAGCAAAAACCGTAAGTCCAAGGGCAAAAATAAGATTTTCGGTATTCATTGTCCTAGATTATTATAGTGTTGGCCCGCCTTTGTCATTTTTCAGGCCGGGGTATCAAAAATAGTTTTTTCCCGAATTTAGTAATGAAATAAAAAATCAGAATTATTACAGCAGAAGATATTAAGAGAGGTATGAACAATGACAGAACCGAAGTTCCGAAAGCAGCCGCGTGTTCGCCGGTTGCTACCAAGGCATTTCCTGTGCCGGCGGTTAGCTTTGTTGAAGCAAGCCTTGTAAGTACTGTTCCTCCCTGCACCGTTGCTGCTGCTCCACCGCCAAAGATAAAGCCCGACACCCATCTTAGGAACTCATTGTCGATCGGAAGCGCCGATGTAAGAAGAATCGTTCCTCCTCCTACTGCAAGTGGAGTTGTAATTGTATCGAGCAGATTGTCAACAAAAGGGATATAGTAGGCAAGGATTTCAGCAGCAGTGGCTGTCCCGAAGCTTATTATGGCGGGCCAGCTTGCCAGCCACTGGAATCCTTCCGTTAACGGGAATATGTTCATCCTGGCGGCAATGCTGGCGATGAGCATCGGGACAAACACCCTGAACCCGCAGCTGGCGCTCAACCCAATGCCTATCGCTATAGCTGTGACAATCTCTTTTTCCATTGGCAATAAACAATTTCTAAAGATAAAGCAGAATAATTAATTTAGCATGCTTATGCAATCTGATATTATTAATTTTTCTAACTTTATAGTTCGCTCAAAAAGAAGGAAGCGATCAAAATATTTAGTTGAACTAAAACTTAAAACGAATGGAAGAAAATAAGAATCCGGAACCAGTTAAACCGAAGAAGGAAGGATTACTGGACAAGGCTAAAAAACTGTTCGGCAAGGCAGATGATTTTATTGATGACAAGGTTGACGATGTAAAGCAGACCCAGGCTTTCAAGAAGGTTAAGGAAACATATGAAAAGGCAGAGGATTATGTTGAAGATAAAATTGAAGACATAAAGGAAAGCGGAGTGAAGGAGAAGCTTGAAGCATTTACCGACAAGGTTGAGGACAAAACCGAAGA
>JBAQCK010000079.1:0-17779 GCA_049294075.1 Bacteroidales bacterium
GCACAGTTGTGAATTGCTTTCAGAATGTATCTTTGACATACCGGACACAACTTCCTGCTACCGGACAAGTTGAGGAAACCGGTTGTGAATTGCTTTCAGAATGTATCTTTGACATACCGGACACAACGCGATGATAAGTTGTGCCTTTGGTATGGCAGTTGTGAATTGCTTTCAGAATGTATCTTTGACATACCGGACACAACGTGCAATACTGTTATTTGTTTATAATCAGTACTTTAGTTCGGAATTCAGGATCAAAAAAAGTCTGGAATTTTAAGAGCCGGCAAGGGTCGGCTCTTAAAATTTTGTATTTCAAAACATTTCAAGCTGCTGTGGAGTACCGGGACGAACATCCGGACTCCGGCCTCTGAAAAACTCCATCATACCGAATTGCTTGTCAGTCAGCGAAAATATTATGATCTCACCCCTGGGTGCCAAAAAAGACTTCACCCTCTTAGCATGCACCTCTGCGTTCTCCCGGCTGTTGCAGTGCCTGACATAAATTGAGAATTGTAACATGGTGAAACCATCCTTCTGAAGTTGCTTCCTGAAGAAAGCGTAATTTTTCCTATCCTTCTTCGTGTCAGTCGGAAGGTCAAAAAAGACAAAAACCCACATTACCCTGTATTGGTTAAGTCTCACCTGTAAACGGGATAGACTATTTTTCTCAAAATCCCGCCAAAGCATCCTGCAAGCGAGGCAGTAGTTCGTTGCATAGCAATCATTAAAGGGCTTTTTTCTCCATCTATTATAACATCTATAACCGGTATAGTCAATAGTTTTCTTTTGGTCTCGGGAGTCAGCTCTTCCGGCGGCTCCATTTTTTCCATAAGGTCAAGGATCAAAGAATCAACGAAAGGTCGGTATGGCTCCATTATATCATCTGCCAGGCAGTACGGATTATACTTATTTTTGTGATGGATACCTATAGTCGGGAAAAGTCCTGAACCGATCAGGGATCGCGCCACGATTGCCCTAAGTATCGAGTACCCGTAGTTAAGCATATTATTGGGAGGGTAACCGAAACGGTGACGTATAAAACTCAAGTCTCCAAAAATGCAATCCCAGTAATGCGCAGCGGCTCTTCCTTCAACATTTGTACTGTCATCACTTCTCACCTGTCGGATGAAGTATTCCATTTTGTCTGTACATATTCCTTCTGCGTTTAGCAAGGCGGCCTGGTTTGATATTTTGGCGATAACAGTCTGCCTCCATAAATTCTTCTTCAATGGCAGTGAAGCCTGAATCTGGTCGCCAAGCTTTTCAGTGAAAGCATGATGTGAATACATTGGAAGCATCAGACCAAAAGGGAGATGGGAACCATCACAACTGATCACAGCCGTATTGTTCTCATTAAGAGCCATCAACAGCGCATTGGTCATATTTATGTGAGGATTATCCAGCACAATTAAGCCGATATCCTCTATTGGGAGGGTAATCGCATCCTTTTTTTCTTCGTCCGGATATGCAACAATTAATTGCATATCTTTCTTTTTAAGATAACATGCATTGCCGAAATAAAGAGTACGCTTTATCATTTCAATATTCTCCTATGGAAATAATCTTACCGATATGATTAACTCTCACTTTTACTACATCTTTTAGAAGTCCCGGACCACCACGTAACCAGGTTACTCCCCTTAGGCTATTGCTATTTTCCACTGTCGTTTCAAGGTGGTGTCTGAAAAAATAATCCTTAACTGCGATTTTTTGTACTCTGAACAGATTTGGACTAATCAGAAAGTAGTTATTTGGATTTAGTAAGTCAATTTGCCCCGGGTTAAAATCGGACTTAACATTTGGAAAGACAATATACTCATTCTGTTTCATGCTGAAGAGGAACCGCCATCCTTCTGAGGCTCTGTATTCTCGGTCTATAATCGGAAGACCAAGGTTTGCCCTGGTTACAGCCTCATAAAATGTAACCACATTCTCCTGCACCTCACCATTATTATCCCTGTAGATGGCAACATGATGATTATTTCCTGTATTGACAAAATCAACAGGGATATTCCTGCCTTCATTGTCAACGATTGGGCGGCCTTCTTTATCACGCTTTTCATGAAGAGCCTGGGCATTATTAATTCCTGAGATTGTAACCCGTTTGATTTTGATGCCTTTCTCCTTATTTAGCCAGATCGGATCCTCTTCAAGATTGGAAAATGCCTTCTTTGTGTCACCATAGGATTTAATTCTGTCCTGGAGTATCTTGCGGATTTTATGGTCTATTACCTTTTCCACATTGAGGTCAGGAGCAACCTGCTTACGGATGGTGTAAACCGGTTCAAAAAAAAGAATCTTGACTTTTTCAGGCACCTGTTTCGAATGTTGTTCATCAATATACAGAGGCTGCTTTTCAAGACTGTTTTTGCCCGTAAAAGCCTTTTTTGGGTCATAATTGCAATCTGAAAGTCTTTTTAATAGGGCTTTTCGAAATTCTGGCTTAGTAACCTGTTTTATTAATTCTTCATTCATCGCGCCTCCAACCTTTATGTCTTTAATCACGGGCACCTTATTGCTGCCAAAAACTGTTTCAAGATGGAGTTGTCCGCGCGGAGTCAGCTGAATCTTCCGGTTTACCCCTTCTCTTTTACCTGTTACATTGATATTTTTCGTGACAACTTTATTTTTTGCTTTTATCGATACCAGAACTGCCTCGAGATGCTTTTTGGCTTCAGCTCTGAATTCATTTACCGGTATGGGTGGCTTAACCTTTCTGTTTGAAAAATACTTCTGCTCTATTGAATAAGCATTTGAATTTTTATCATAACGCGCATTCACATTATTAAAATACTGTATAAATACAGGCTTGGTAAAAGCAATCGTCAGGGCATCCATTGCATGATGCCTGTGATCATTACGCTTTGTCCAGTCTTTAATACGTCCGATTTGCCGGCCATCCCTGTCTTCATAATATTCAACCAAGCCTAGCGCTTTATATTTCTCCCAATTCAATTCCTTCATAACATCAACCAATTGCCAGTCTTCACGCAGCTGGTCTGTTATCGAACCGGTTGTGGGCACGACTGTCTTAACAATTTCACCAAGCATCCCCAGCGCCTTCCTTGAAATATACTGAGTGTTCCTCAGGTCTCTTTCAATGAAGCCCTCAGGAATATCCTTATCAGACATTTTCAATTTGTTGTATTTCGCCTTTGAAATGCCAATACCATTCTGATTACGCAAACTCTCAATCCTGACAAGGAATTCCTCAAGACCTGCTTCTCCATATTTGTCACTGATAAAATCCGTTGCAGTCCTGTCTCCTTTTTCCAGATTTATATCTCTCTTTTCCAAAGTCTTATTTGAAAATGAGTCGTCAAACAATTTTGACTGTGGAATTATATGTTCAATGTCAAATTCTTTGCTGAATAATTTCTCTCTGGGTATATAAGTATTAGAATAAAGCGTTTTAAAGCCGTTGGTTTCCAGTTCTTTGTATAATTTGTACCTAATGATGTCATTGCGGCTCACGTGTGATAGATTAAACTCATCCTGAAGTATTTCCTTTATTTCTTCATGAACTCTGGTTGTCTCGTTTATCATTCTGGATAACTCCTCCCGCTCGGATGCATTCTTTTTAAGTTCCCTTGCCAGCTCAACACGAATCTCATCCGGCTTGCCGTATTCATCAATAACAGCATTTACCACATTAGTCATCTGATTGAGAATTTTTTCTACGACTGGATTTCTCAGGCTGTTCTTGGGAAGTATCGCAAGTTTGTCTTTCAAGACCTTATCAGCAATTTCTTCCTTGGTCAAAGAGGCCTTAGAGTGACGGTATCCGGCATACTCACAAGCCAGATCATAACTGTTACCAGCTTTAAGGTAGGGCAGGATTTTTCTGATTGCCTTAGAGCTAAGACTGCCATAATCATCCTGAAATGCTATGTTGGTCAATACTTTTGCATATTCCTTTTCCAGGCCGCATAAGTCTGAGATTTTATTAATCAAACCACCAATTCCTGTATTGGAGTTATCTCCCTGATACGAATACAATAAGTGCCAGAGCCTGTATGATAGCTGTTTATCCAGGTTTGTTTCCGAATCGAAATGAAGTATGTCAGGATTACAGCCAAGAGTAGTTATGACTGATTGTACTGATGATGTAATCTCATCTGCGCTTAGTTTGTCGAAATTTAGCTTCTCATGCCCTGAAACCTCAATGATTTCGTTAATTGCCTTAAAAACGGCTGCTAATGTTTTATTACCGTCGAGCCTGGAGTAATTTAAATCCAGCTCATCATGGTTTTTAAAAAGCAACTTCAACACCGCCGCTTTACTAAGTTCATCTCTTACAGTTAATTCCCTGAACAAAAGGTTCTTTTCCTCCTGATCCAGCAATCTTCTGTCTCCACTTTCTGTCTGTGTTTTAATCAGTCTGGCTGAAGCATTTCTACGGGTTGAAATTCCTTTTGGGAAAACTTCAAGATTATTCAGAGTCTGCCAGATTTTAAACTCCTGGAATAAGGGTGAAGAACGGGGTACAACCTTGTTTCCTATAGTTATTGTTTTAGTTTTACCATCAGTTTCTATTTCAATCTGTTTGCTTTCAAATTCGCAGAAGCCAATCAATCCTTTCTGGCTCTTCAGAGGGCGCTGATAAAATATGACAACATCACGGATTTCCTTTTTCAACTCATCTGTGAGTTCATTATGAAACTGCGCCTGTTTTTCCCAGATAATATTGAATTCGTCAAGGTAATCCTGCCTGTAAAAAACCCTATTCGTGAGACTTGCATTTGGATCAGAATCAAGTTGGGCCATCAAATATTGTCCCACCGTCTGTTTCTTAAAATAGAGTTCCTTGCTACGATCACTTATGGAGCCAAGATAACCGCTCGAACTGTTTATCTGCCCGTTAATTTTCTGGAATACAACCGCTAATTGTTCAAGTTCCATTTTCGCAAAAATTGCTCTCGCCCGCCATTTAAAATTTTCCAACCTGATGTCCGGACCTTTTGATCCCCTTTTGATACCGACCAGTTTCATTGGCTTTTCGAGTATGGCCCAGGTTGCTTTCTCATTTTTATTGGCTAATAACTCTTTTAGATCCTGTGTCAGGATTTCCGGATAGAATTCTTTCTGAAAATTCCAAATTCTGTCAAATTCATTCTGAAGATCCGAGCGGAAAAAGTCTGGCAGATATTTCTTGCCCGATTGCAGCAATTGCAGGCAAAGCTGTCCAGGAGTTAAACTTTCCTCATAAAGCTGCTTTGCAATGCTCATTCCGTCGATAAGTTGCCCTTCTTCCTGACCTTTTGCTTTCCGGCTGCTCTTATATCCTCTCTTTTTATTTATCATAATTAACACCCGGGAAATTTCCTTCAGTGTAATCTCTTCTACCACTGCTTTTGCACGAAGGTGGTAGGTTTCGAACGTAGAATGGTTTCCGCATTCTGATAAAATTGTTTCATCGTCTATAAACTTATTCTCCTTCAGAATTTCAATCAGGTTTGCGCGACGGAGCTTGTAGCGCTGAAGGTTACGGCGCATACTACGCTTCAGAGTCCTGTCGGCCGTAGTGGTAATGGTTTTTCCTCGTTCAAAGTTCGAAAGCTCATCAACAGTCAGTGGATTAACTCTTACACCAAGCCCAATAATTGAAGATTTATCCCCTTCATTTTCGGCTTCATTGACTAAAGCCCATCCAATGCTGTTCGTTCCCAGATCCAGCCCAAGAATCTTTTTCATAGTTAATTTTGATTTTCAGTTTTATCTGCTAACTTTGTTACACATTCTAAAAGCAATTCACAATAAGGACTATTCCGTTGTGAAAACATTCAGGCCGCCCTCGTCCTTCATCGGGGGCATTTTTTGTCTCCACCTCACTATTCCCCTGATGCAACAGTATCCTGAAATGTAACTTCCCCATTAGCGCGGGATTGACAAAATCCCACAAATCCGTCCATGAGCTTAAAAGTAAGGCTTAAATCCTGAAAAGGAAAGAATTTTATCCTTTTATTGAATTTTTTCACGAATGAAACTCTGAGGTGGTACCATTTAAGGAACTATATGAAGAACACCCGGCTTTGCAAAAAAGTACCGTACCTCCCTTGCCGGATTACCTTGAAGAACTTTATTGATTTTTCAGATTTCCCGTGATTGTTAACGGCTTTCCTAAAATGTAAAAGCGCCTGATCCTTAAGAACCAAGCGCTTTATTTTATTCCTTTTTCAACTTTTTGGTGCCCAGAACAAGACTCGAACTTGCACACCGTAACCGGCACCAGCCCCTCAAGCTGGCGTGTCTACCAATTTCACCATCTGGGCGTCTCCTCTGCTCAGGGCAGAGGGCTCAGGGCTCAGAGTTTTCCTGACCTGTGCCCTGCGCTCTTTGCTCTTCGCTTCTTCTGGTGCCCAGAACAGGACTCGAACCTGCACATCATTGCTGACACTAGTCCCTGAAACTAGCGCGTCTACCAATTTCGCCATCTGGGCGGCAGAATTACGGCGGGCACAAAAATAACAAAAAATTTAAAAACAAATAATCGAATATTACAGAAAAGTATATTTTTGACCCCAGATTATTATTTACGTAAATGCTGATAAAAAAACATATGATACTCCATAAACATCCATACTACAGGTCTGCATAATCTTTTACCATCCCTGAATGATTCAAGAGAAACCAGACCTGCAGGATAGAGCAGGTCTTTTTGTAACTATTAATAACCAGGGTCATAAAGAGAGTAAGATGAAACCCACATGTATCAAATTCACAAACACGTATGTATATAATTTTCAACCATGCGGGTTCCATCAGGCCATTAAATTAAATATTATATACTGATGAAAATCATGAAATTCGGCGGCACATCGGTCGGCACCCCCGACAGGATGAAATCAATAGTACCGCTGATCACGGGGGAAGAAAGAGTGGTAGTGGTACTTTCCGCCCTTTCGGGCACCACAAACAGTCTGATCGGGATATCGGAACTGATCTATGCCGGCAAAACTGAGGAGGCAGTCAGCAAAAATGAAGCTCTCCGGTCTCTTTACAGGCAGGTTGTCAGCGATCTGTATTCAACAGAGGCCTTCAAAAAAGAAGGCAATGAGCTGATCGACTCTCATTTTGACTATATCGGCGAGTTCATTGCCAAGGCCTTTACAAAACTCCATGAGAAAGCAATCGTTGCCAGGGGCGAACTCCTGTCAACAGCCCTCTTCCATAATCTTCTCCGTGAAAAGGGCATCGGATCGGCGCTCCTTCCGGCTCTGAACTTCATGCGTATCGACAAGGACGGAGAACCAGACGCCTTTTACATAGCTGAGAACTTCAAAAGAGAACTTGCTGCCTGTCCTGAAGAAAATATAATTATTACCCAGGGATTCATCTGCCGCAATGCCTACGGCGAGATCGACAACCTGAAACGCGGCGGAAGCGACTTCACTGCATCATTGATAGGCGCGGCAATAAATGCCTCAGAGATACAGATATGGACCGATATAAACGGATTCCGCAACAACGATCCGCGATTCGTGCAGAACACAAAAGTAATACGCGAAATCTCTTTTGACGAAGCAGCCGAACTGGCTTATTTCGGGGCAAAGATACTCCACCCGTCAAGCGTGAACCCGGCAAGGGAAAAGAACATACCCGTGAGGCTGAAAAACACTTTGAATCCCGAGGATGAGGGCACACTTATAACCTCAAACACATTTTTTGAGGATTACAAGGCCGTTGCAGCGAAAGACGGGATATCAGTCATCAGGATAAAGTCCGACAGAATGCTGATGGCCTACGGATTTATAAGAAAGGTATTTGAGATATTCGAGGCTTACAAGACCCCGGTAGATATGGTGACCACCTCGGAGGTTTCAGTATCGATCACCGTCGACAATCCCCAGTATCTTAAGCAGATCGAGAACGACCTCAGGGAACTGGGTTCGGTTGAGGTGGAGCATGACCAGAGCATAATATGCGTGGTCGGTGATTTCCGGACCGAAAGGACCGGCTCTGCTCCCGAAATATTCGAAGCTCTCGACACCATACAGCTTAAAATGATATCATACGGGGCCAGCGACCACAGCCTGTCGATACTTATCGATTCCAAAAACAAGGTTCAGGCTTTGAATCTACTCAACCAATATCTTTTCAACCGGTAAGATGATGAAGCGCAGCATTGAAAAAAAATTCAGGGAAATTCCCACTCCTTTCTATTATTATGATCTCGATGTTCTGAATGAGACATGCCGGAAAGTGAAGGAAGAATCGGAGAAATCGGGTTTCAGCATCCACTATGCCGTAAAGGCAAACGCCAATCCCAGGATACTTGGAATAATCGCATCGTATGGATTCGGAGCTGATTGTGTTTCGTACAATGAAATAGAAAGGGCCATGCAATGTGGTTTCAGTCCTAAGGATATAGTGTTTGCCGGCGTAGGTAAAACAGATCACGAGATAGAATCTGCCCTGAAGGCCCGGATTTCATGCTTCAACTGCGAATCGATAGCCGAGATTGAAGTTGTCGACTCAATTGCCGGCAGACTGAAAATGAATGCAACCATTGCCTTGAGGATCAATCCTTACATTGAGGCGCATACGCACAAATACATAACCACCGGGATTGCCGGGAGCAAATTCGGCATCGGCGCCTGGGAACTGAAGGATGTGCTCGGGAGAATGGAAACACTCGGGAATGTAACGCTCGACGGCATACATTTCCACATTGGGTCGCAGATAACAAAAATGTCAGTTTTTAAAAGTCTTTGCTCCAGGGTCAATGAACTGCAGGAGTGGTTCTCCTCACAGAATATCGATCTGAAAACCATCAATCTTGGAGGAGGACTTGGCATTGATTACAACGATCCTGACAGCGCTCCGAAGTTTGATGAGTATTTCTCCCTGATAAGGGAGCTTGTCAGAATAAGACCCGGACAGAAGATTCACTTTGAGCCGGGACGGTCGATTGTAGCCCAGTGCGGGTCGCTCATCACAAAAGTCCTGTATATCAAGAAAGGCATCGACACCACCTTTGCCGTGGTTGATGCCGGGATGACTGATCTGATAAGGCCGGCGCTTTATCAGGCCCATCATGAGATACAGAATCTCAGCTCCGACGGGAAAACCGCGAAATATGATGTGGTAGGACCTATTTGCGAATCATCCGACACTTTCGCAAAATTCATAGAGCTTCCCTGGACCAGCCGCGGAGATATCCTCGCAATCAGGTCGGCAGGAGCCTACGGAGAGACTATGGTATCGAGATATAACCTAAGGGATATTCCGAAGTCAGTCTTTTCCGACGAATTACAGGATTAGCGTAATTTACTTTGAGTCCTCCTTTCTTACCTTACTATGCTTAACGCTATAGAAGAAATAGATGGCAAACCCGATGACCATCCAGATTATGAGCCTTAGCCATGTGTCTCCGGGAAGTGCAAGCATCTGGACAAGGCAGAATACAGCGCCCAGGATCGGAACCAGCGGCACCCATGGAGTCCGGAAAGGTCGATGAAGATCAGGCTTTGATTTCCTGAGCACAAGGACGCTTATGCAGACTATAATGAAAGCCATCAGGGTTCCTATTGACACCAGTTCGCCAAGAATGCTTATCGGCAGGATACCTGCAATGATCATGGCAAGCGAACCTGTTAATATGGTACTGACATAGGGAGTCTGGAACTTTGGATGGACTTTGGAGAACACCGGCGGAAGCAAGCCATCCTTTGACATCGTGTAGAAAATCCTCGGCTGTCCAAGAAGCATTACAAGTATCACCGAACTGAGTCCGGCAATAGCGGCGATTTTCACAATTGGTCTGAGCCAGAACATGCCTTTGCCCATTGCATCGACTCCTACGGCAACCGGATCGGGTACATTCAACTCTGTATAGCTGACGATTCCGGTAAGCACGATTGCAACAAGTATATAAAGCACGGTGGAGATCGCAAGTGATCCAAGAATCCCTATTGGCATGTCGCGCTGCGGATTTTTTGCCTCCTGGGCTGCTGTGGAAACAGCATCAAATCCGATATAGGCGAAGAAAATCACCCCTGCCCCTCTCAGTATTCCGCTTATACCGAATTTCCCGAACTCGCTTCCGTAAGCCCTCAGCCACTCGCGGAAGGAACCATATTCGGCAATGGGGGTTGATTCCACCTTGTTTGGCGGAATGAATGGAGTCCAGTTAGCTGCCTTGACAAACATAAACCCGATCGCGATAAAAAGAATGATCACAGCCACCTTGGTAATTACCATTATGTTATTGAAGTTGGCTGATTCCCTTATCCCGATAACAAGAAGGGTTGAGAGCAGGGCAACAATGAACATCGCGGGAAGATTGAGGATGCAGGTCACATGAGGAAGGGCATCCACACTAATACCGGAAGCTGCAAGTGAATTGGCAAAAACGTCGGTAAGCTCTTTCCACCCCATATCCGGAACATTGACGAGCACTGTTCCCGTTGCGCCGATAAACTGCGGAGGTATAAATATATTAAGGTCCTTGAGGAAGCTTACCACATATCCCGACCAACCCACTGAGACTGTTGATGCTGCAAACAGATATTCGAGTATCAGATCCCAGCCTATAATCCAGGCAAGAAACTCCCCCAGCGTTGCATAAGAATAAGTATAAGCGCTGCCTGCAATGGGTATCATCGATGCAAACTCGGCATAGCACAAGCCTGCAAATCCGCAGGCAAGTCCCGAAATGATGAACGATATAACTATTCCCGGGCCTGCATACTGGGCAGCAGCCTGACCCGTAAGAACAAAAATCCCGGCGCCGATGATGGCTCCGATTCCAAGAGTCGTCAGATTGAGAGCAGAAAGTGATCGTTTCAGTCCCCCGCTATCCTTCGATTCTTCCATCAGCTGGCCAAGCGGCTTGGTCAGGAACAATTTGCTTTTTGACATTGGAGTTATGGTATCAGGATATGGTTAAGGTTATCAATACAAACGTAACTTTTTTTTTCAAAAATTAAATATAATGTCATTGCCGGAAATAAAACTTTGACCATGTTCAAAGGGTCTTTTGATTTTTTAACAAATAAACCCCTACCTTTATGAAGAATAAATTATACAACATGAGACGGATACTCATACTGATAATACTCTCAGCGTTTCTTGCATCGTGCGCATCGCTGGGAAAATACAGGGAACTCCCTGAAGTAAAGGCCTGGGAAAGTGAAATAGAAAAATTTGAGCAGCTCGACGTAGCAAAATCATATCCTTCCGATGCAATAATGTTTGCCGGAAGTTCAAGCATCAGGCTGTGGTCAACCCTTGGCAGGGACATGCTTCCCTACAATGTAATCCAGAGAGGATACGGCGGGGCAAAGCTTAGCGATTTTGCAGTGTATGCCGACAGAATATTATATCCACATCAATGTCAGGCTATAGTGCTTTTCATTGCAAACGATATCACGGGCAGTGAAAATGACAAGAGTCCGCTTGAAGTATCAAAGCTTTTCAGGCAAACCCTTTACATTATACGCAGGCAGTTCAGGGACACGCCTGTTTTCTGGGTGAGCATCACCCCCACCCCGTTGAGATGGCATGTGTGGCCTGAAATTAAGGAAGCAGGCGAAATGATAAGGGAAATATGTGAAGACCACCGTAATACGTACTATATCGACACTGAAAGATATTTCACCAATGCAAGCGGTCTTCCAAGGGCCGAGCTCTTTCTTGACGACAGGCTTCACCTTAACGAGGAAGGTTACAAGGTATGGTCGGGTGTTATCAAAAATGAGCTGAATAACATACTGATGGAATAACATTTCAGAAAATTCACACTGTTATTATGAAGAAGATATTCATTCTCTTTGCCATGGCTTTACTTTTTAACAAAGGATTCGGGCAGGTTGAGATCATCGCCCACAGGGGAGCTTCGTACCTGGCGCCCGAAAACACGGTTGCTTCTTCACGTCTTGCATTTGAACTTGGCGCCGATGCAGTTGAGGTGGATATCTACCTTTCGGCCGACAACAAGATTGTATGTATTCATGATGCGAATACGAAACGCACGGCGGGCGCCGATCACGTGGTAAAAGACACCGGTTCTGAAGTACTGAGGTCTCTGGATGCAGGTTCATGGAAAAGCACAGAATACAAGGGAGAAAAGATCCCTTTTCTGGAGGAAGTGATCAAATCGGTGCCAAAAGGTAAAAAGCTGGTGGTGGAACTCAAATGCGGAAGCGAGGCGCTACCCTTGCTAAAGAGCACTGTGAGCAAATATCTTAAAAGCCGGGAATTTACTTTCATTGCCTTTGATTTTCAGACAATCACCGACACGAAAAAGACCTTCCCTGACAATCCTTGTCACTGGCTATGCAGCAACAAGGCCCTTCTGGAAAAGAATCTCCCGCTTGTACCAGGTGCAGGACTTGACGGAGTCAGTCTTAGCCACGGTCTGATAGATGAGCAGGTGGCCAAAAAAGTAAAGGACCTTAATCTTGAGCTCTTCACCTGGACCGTTGACGATCCGGATGAAGCCAGGAGGCTGTTAACCCTTGGTGTTAAGGGAATTACGACCAACAGGCCCGGCTGGTTGCGCGAGCAGGTCTTTTAATCAGATCCAGATAAGAAAGAAACAAGAACATAACACTGTCGAGATGAAAAATCAATTGTCGCGCCGGAAATTTGTAACCAGCGCCATGGGCGCGGGAACAGGCGCATTAATCTTTCCGCAGCTTACCTCATTGACGCTTCAGCGTGAAGGGACCCCGGTAAGGCCGATTATCATAACAAGCCATTCAAACGAGACCGGGAAGCTTGCCATGGATGCAGGATGGGAAGTGCTCAGGGCAGGAGGCAGCGCCGTCGATGCCGTTGAAAAAGCCGCCAATGTCATAGAAGCTGATCCTGAGGATACAAGCGTCGGCTACGGAGGCCTGCCCAACGAACACGGGGTGGTTCAGCTCGATGCTTCATTCATGGATGGAAAAACCTACTCTGCGGGTGCAGTGGCTTGTCTTGAAAATATCAAAACACCGTCATCCGTTGCAAAACTGGTTATGCAGCGGACCGATCATGTCCTGCTCGTGGGGGCCGGCGCACTGGACTTCGCCAGGGCGTGGGGATTCAGGGAAGAGAACCTGCTTACAGAAAAGGCAAGAAAGATATGGCTCAGGTGGAAGGAAGAACTCAGTCCGGATGACGACTGGGGATCGCCCGAACATCTTCAGAATATAAGGAATAAAGAATCATATTACAGAGATTTCCCCGGTATCGAGCATCATTACGGGACCACGAACGTGCTGGCAATAGATGCAAACGGAGATATAGCGGGATGCACCACGACAAGCGGGCTCAGCTTCAAGCTGAACGGACGCGTGGGTGACTCCCCCATTATCGGGGCCGGCCTGTATGTCGATAACGAAGTCGGAGCAGCCGGAGCCACCGGCCGCGGTGAGGACGTTATCAAATCATGTGCATCATACTACATAGTTCTCAGAATGAAGGAAGGCATCGCACCGCAGAAGGCTTGTGAAGATGCTCTCCGGATGATAACAGACAGATACAGAAAAATAAACCCTGACTTCTATCCCCCGGAGAAATTCATTGCAATAAACAGGTTCGGAGAATACGGCTGCGCTTCGATGACCGGGGACAGAAATCCTCAGATGTCGGTCATGAGCAGTAAGGGATTCCTTAGGCATGAAGGCATTGTGGCATATACCGGAAGGCTATAGGCTTTAGATATCGATATTTCAGGAATAATGTAATTTTTCTGCCGGCTTGACGTTAATATATTTGAAATCATTTGATTATGCCGGCTGTACAGACAAAGACAAATTTTTTTAGCATGAACAGGGCTTTATTTCTTGCGGGACTGTTTCTTCTTGCATCATGTGCCTCGGTCAAACAGACGGGAAGGGATGAAGATTCACTGATTCTTACACGCAAATATGTCGGAAATTTTGTGGAGTACCGCCAGCATATACCCGAAAAACTGGGTCAGCCCTATCTGATCTGGATCAAGACAACCATGGACAGCACTTATGGAAAGATTTCAGCCTTTGGTGAGAGATGTGATTTCAAACCCGGAGACAGGCTCTATATCAAAAGAAATCAGGTTTCACCCGGTCCTATTTCAACTTACTGGGAATACCAGATCGAATCGGATAACAGACAGGTAGTGTACAAACTGAGTGAATTCCAGCACGACCGTAAAAATCTGATCGGGACCTGGTTCTAGAAAAAAATACGGAGCCTGCCTGCAAGCCCCGGATCGTTGAAGACCCCGTTAAAGCCTCATTTAATAAATGAGGTTATTTCTTCACAACCCTCATTGACGCTGTTGGCTGCATTTTCCCGGTCGACGAGCCGTGGGTAAAGGATAACGCTTGCACCCCGAACCGGGTAGTCGTCGTAATATTCGCGTACCTCAATTTCCATAAGTGTTGGTATCTTAATATCCGGGTCGAGTGAAGCAACATCGCTTAATCCGCCGTCTGACCATACCTTAAGGCTTACGTTGTGAACACCGGTTGAGGTGAACCTGTGCATGGGATCCGGTTTCTCGGAAGTGTACCCGTCGCCAAAATCCCATTCAAAATCAATTGCATTTCCCGATTCATCCGTGAACCAGACATCTTCCCCGACAACCGCGTCGCCAGGACTTGCCGGGAAGTAGGCTCCCGGTGATATTTCACATGAAACCAGAACAAGGGGAAGAAGGATCGGGAGGAATAGGATCTTTTTCATGACTCAGTAAATTGATATACAATAAAACGAATTCAAATTATTTGCCATGTTTAAGACGTCCGGCCATTACTTTTCGCTGCACAATGAAATAAATATTTTTCTATCTTTGCACTCCAATAAAAAATGAGACACTGATGATCCACATAACTTTCCCCGACGGATCTGTAAAGGAATACCGGGATGGAATAAACAGTCTGGAGATTGCCGAACAGATAAGTCCGAGGCTTGCAAAAGAAGTTTATTCGGCAACTGTTAACGGAGAACTGGTCGACCTGACCCGGCCAATCAACTCAGATTCAACGCTTATGCTTCACAAGTGGGATGATGACCAGGGCAGGCATGCATTTTGGCATTCATCAGCTCACCTCATGGCCGAAGCTCTTGAGAGTCTCTATCCCGGGATGAAGTTCGGGATAGGGCCGGCAATTGAAACAGGCTTTTACTATGATGTTGATCCGGGCGACGGGAAAGTGATAACCGACAACGACCTGCAGGTAATCGAGAACCGGATGAAGGAACTTGCTTCAAAAAATCTCCCGTTCATCAGGAAAGATGTTAGCAAGAAAGAAGCCCTTGATGTTTTCAGATCAAAAGGCGACGAGTACAAGGTTGAGCTTATAGGCGAGCTCGAAGACGGAACTATTTCACTCTATACACAGGGAGGGTTTACCGATCTCTGCAGGGGACCGCATCTTCCATCCACTGAACCGATAAAGGCAATAAAGCTTCTGACTGTTGCAGGAGCATACTGGCGCGGAAATGAAAAGAACAAGATGCTCACCAGGATTTACGGTGTCTCCTATCCGAGGCAGAAAATGCTTGATGACTATCTCGCCTTCCTTGAAGAAGCAAAAAAGAGGGATCACCGCAGGATAGGAAGGGAACTTGAGCTCTTCACTTTTTCCCCGAAGGTCGGGATGGGGCTTCCGCTCTGGATGCCCAGGGGAGCGGAGCTGAGGCAGAACCTTATCAACTTCATGACGAAGGTTCTGAAAAAAAGAGGTTACACGATAGTTGCAACTCCTCATATCGGGGATGTGAGCCTTTACAAGACCTCCGGTCATTACGAAAAATACGGCAAGGATTCATTCCGGCCCATGTCCACGCCCCAGGAGGGAGAGCAGTTCATGCTTAAGCCCATGAACTGTCCTCATCATTGTGAGATATTCAATGCCACACCCAAGTCGTACAAGGATCTTCCTTACAGGATGGCTGAATTCGGAACGGTGTACAGATATGAGCAGAGCGGAGAGCTCCACGGTCTTACCCGTGTCAGGAGTTTTACCCAGGATGATGCCCATCATTTCTGCAGGCCCGATCAGCTCAAGGATGAGTTCAAGAGTATTATCGACCTTGTTCAGTTCATATTCAAGGCTGTCAATTTCAATGAGTTCACAGCACAGATATCATTGCGCGATCCTGACAACAGGGACAAGTACATCGGATCGGATGAAAACTGGGAAAAGGCAGAAAGGGCAATCATTGAAGCAGCCTCCGAGAAGAAGCTGGTTACCACTGTGGTGCAGGGAGAAGCAGCCTTCTATGGTCCCAAACTCGATTTCATGGTGAAGGACGCCATCGGAAGAAAATGGCAGTTAGGAACCATACAGGTCGACTACAACCTTCCGGAAAGGTTCGATCTTACCTATAACGGAAGTGACAATCAGAAGCACAGGCCGGTGATGATACACCGTGCAATCTTCGGGTCGCTCGAGAGGTTCATAGCCGTGCTAATCGAAAATACGGCAGGCAAATTTCCCTTGTGGCTGGCCCCCGAAAAAGCGGTTGTGCTGCCCATAAGCGAAAAATTCAATGATTATGCACTAAAAGTTTTGGATTTTCTAAATAATTCCGATATTTGCACACTAATTGACGACAGGAGTGAAAAGATCGGTAAGAAGATCAGGGATAATGAATTAAAGAGGATTCCATACCTGTTGATCATAGGTGAAAAAGAGGTTGAAAGCGGAACAGTTTCAGTCCGGAAGCAGGGTGAAGGGGATAAAGGGAGCATGAAACTTGAGGCATTTGCAGGATTTATCACCGGGGAGATTAAGAACGAGATAACCTGGTAGAGGATTTAATTAGTTAGTTTTAGTATAAACCAAAGTAAGGAGGAAATAGCTATAGCCGGACCAATTAGGCGAAGTCCTGCACGCGTTGTTCAGCAGGCTCACAAGATTAACCACCGGATCACTGCCAGAGTGGTCAGAGTTGTCGGTGACGGAATAGAAACATCAGTTATGAGTATCCAGGATGCCCTTAAGCTGGCAGATCAGATGGAGCTCGATCTTGTGGAAATATCCCCGAATGCAGATCCCCCGGTTTGCAAAATCGCTGATTACCAGAAGTTTCTTTATCAACAGAAGAAGAAGCAGAAGGAGATCAAGGCCAAAACGGTCAGGGTGGTGGTTAAAGAGATCAGGTTTGGACCGAACACAGATGAGCACGATTACAATTTCAAGCTCAAGCACGCGATGAAGTTCCTGGAAGAAGGGGCAAAAGTAAGGGCTTATGTGTTCTTTAAGGGAAGGTCCATTTTATTCAAGGAACAGGGAGAAGTGCTGTTGCTGCGTTTCGCCAACGACCTTGAAGAATACGGGAAAGTGGAACAGCTTCCGCGTCTTGAAGGGAAAAGAATGATAATCTCCTTCTCTCCGAAGAAGAAGAAGTAATTTAATATATCGATACAGAGAAATGCCAAAAATGAAAACTAATTCCGGTGCGAAAAAAAGGTTCAGCCTTACCGGATCAGGAAAAATCAAACGGAGTCATGCTTTCAAGAGTCACATTCTGACTAAGAAATCGACAAAAAGGAAGAGGAATCTTACCTATTCAGGCCTGGTAAACAAAGCCGACCTGAAGAACGTAAAACTCATGCTTGCCATCAAATAAACTCCGGTCTTTGATTTAATTAATTATTTATTAACAGATTGCACAGCAGAAAAGAGTCAACCGCAACGGATTGAACGCTGACAGTCAAAAAACAAGGAACAATGCCAAGATCAGTAAATTCAGTAGCATCGAGAGCCAGGAGAAAAAAGGTTCTCAGTCAGACCAGGGGTAACTTCGGGTCAAGGAAAAATGTCATCACGGTAGCAAAGAACACCCTCGACAAAGG
>JBAQCK010000080.1:0-9956 GCA_049294075.1 Bacteroidales bacterium
GTAAACAGGTTTGCCATCCTTTCGAATCACTTTGTCAACCTGTTGGGGGCCGCCTTTAAGCAAGATCTTTTCGGGTGAAGGTGCTGTTGCAGATAGTTTTTTCATCATTCTTCTTCTTTTGTGCTGGTCTCCATCAGGGGTTTCTTCATTCCATTTTTAGTTTATTTCTGATCATAAATACTAAGCCAGGAATCATTAGCTGAAGATACTAAAAAGGGGGGAGAAAGTAAAATTTTGTCTGGAATTTAAATTGGCTCCAGATGCTGAAACCGGATACATTGGCAGGAATGTCTTGCATCAGAGCTTTTCAGCCAGCGCCTTCCTGATGAACCGGTTCGAATTTCCTGCTCTTGAAGCGAGGTTAAGAATCGCGGGATTTTTCAGGACAAGATTTCTTATTATCATGTAATTCCTGTTGGTGCGCCACAATTTTCCATAAAGGGTTAAATCGTACGATTTCATAAATTCATCAGAGAAATCATTTTCCCGGAAGCATTCAGCGGCCTGCCATCCGGCATATCTTCCCGATTGCATTGCCTGTCCGATTCCTGCGCCTGTTGCCGGATTCACAAGTGAAGCGGCATCACCGCAAAGCATGAATCTTTCACCTGAGATTTTTCTTTTACGGGTGAAAAGCGGAAGGTAGTATCCTTTAATATCTCCTTTCATAGAAGCGCCGGAGAATCTGGGCCCGATTACCGGATCGGTCTCAATGATCTTCATCATGGTGTCTCTGATGTTTATTTTCCCGGAGGTTACGATAGCCGACGGCATTCCTATTCCTGCATTGAATTCATTTCCGGGAAGAGGGAAGATCCAGAAATAGCCCGGGAGCAGATCCTTTAGGAAATGAAACTCGAGGGTTTCATGAGGATTGTCCTTTATGCCGCTGAAGTAAGCTCTGACAGCTACAGATCCTTCAGAAGGTTCATGTTTGTAAGGTGCAAGGATTCTTTTTGAGACACCTGCGCTTCCGTCGCACCCTATAAGCAGTTTTGCAGTTAATTCGTCACCGTTTCCGGTGGTCACGGCAACACCTTTGCTTCCTGTTCTGATATCCTTTATCTGTGTCCCGGTGAAAACGGTCAGATTATCAAGGCCTGACGCAAGCCTAAGGAGGAAGGAGTCGAAAACCGGCCGGCGGCAGACCATGCCTTTTTCACGGAACATGATGTCGAGAACAGTCCGGTCAGGCGCCACGTAGCGGCACAGGCTGACCGGTTGCTTATCCTGAACTTCTTCAAAAGCAGCCCGGTATGAAGAATCGATTGTGGCGAGCACTTTCGGGACAAAGGCAGGGATGGCATCTCCGCACACCTTTTCCCGGGGAAAGGTTTCCTTCTCTATCAGTGCAACCCTCAGGGCTGACGATCCCAAAGCCAGGGCAGCGGTGCATCCTGCCGGACCGGCCCCCGAAATTATTACATCGAAATCCGTCATTCTGCCTGCATCTGTTGGCTGCCCCAGGTCAGGTTCGGCCTTGGCCCCATTTTTAGAATCAGTCTTCCGCCGCTCACAAGGTCGCTGTGAGACAAAACTGTCGTTGTCAGATCGTTGCCATTAAGCGATGCCGACTGTATATATTTGTTTGTCTGGCTGTTGTTTTCCGCTATAACAGTAAAAGTCTTTCCATCCTGAAGCCGGATGATTATCTTATTGAAAAGAGGGCTTCCTATCTGGTATTCGGGAATACCGGGAGTAACTGGATAAAATCCCATTGCCGAGAAGACATAGAATGCCGACAGTCCGCCTCCGTCCTCATCACCCGGGACTCCCATGAGGTCGTCCCTGAACCAGGTGTTCATCAGCATCCTGACCCGTTTCTGGGTTTTCCAGGGTTTGCCCGCAAGATTGTACATATAGGCAATGTGCATCGACGGTTCGTTGCCCATAACAAACTGCCCCACGTTCCCTGTTGCATCGGGGAGGGTTGAGTAATACTGCCATTTTGATTTGCCGAGGCTTTCGGTGAAGAGCCGGTCAAGCTTTTGGTCGAACGCCTCCTTCCCCCCCATCATCGATATAAGATCTCCAAAGGCATGATAGGGCTGCCATATGTACGTCCAGCCATTGTTTTCGTCATAGTAATCGCGGGCTCCCATTCCGCCGTCGTAGCGGTAATCAAAAGGCTCAATCCAGTTGCCCATGCTGTCTTTTGGATGGTAGAACCCTGTTTCGCTGTTGAACAGGTTCCTGTAGTTCAGGCTTCGTTTTATAAAGAAATTGTAATCTTCCTCCTTTCCCAGTTCTCTTGCGATCTGAGCCATGCACCAGTCGTCGTAGCACGATGCGAGCGTAATGGCTACCGACTGCCGCTTCTCGAACGAATGGACCTTCGTGCATGTTTCCTGTTCATCTTTTCTGAGAGCGGGAAACCAGCCCTTGCGGTCGTAGAAATTATCGAGCCAGGTGGCGCTGTCCCTTACCCAGGGAAGTTTGGTTTCGTAGAGGATAGTCTTTTTAAGATGTTCATAGGCCTCTTCGAGGTTGAATTCGCGGATATTCTTGTTCCAGGCATCCAGGATAACGGCTGCGGAATGATTCCCGTTCATCGCGTGGTTGTCGCCTGTAACCGTGGGGAAGGTCGGCATCCATCCCGACTGTCGTGCCATACGTATGTATGAGGCAATTTTCTCATCCTGATCGCCCGGGTTCAGTATTACATGAAGCGGGTGCAGCGCAAGATAGGTATCCCACACCCAGTCGTCGGTGAAAAAGGCCGTGTCGGCGGCTGATTCGGTTTTATTGCTCCATATGCTGAAATATTGTCCGTCCTCGGTTATGTCGGTCATTCTTTCGAACCCCCGGTAGAGGGATGTGTAGAACACCCTCCTTTGCTGTTCGGTTCCTCCCTCTATCTGAATCGACGAGAGAGTGGAGTCCCATTTTTCCCTGGCAGCGGATGAAACTTCCGCAATGTTCCATCCGGGGATATCACTTAGCAGATTTTTCCTGGCCTGATCGGCGCTGATGTACGACAAGCCGTACCGGATGCTTATTTCACATCCTGTTTCGGGTGCGAAGGAAGCCATGATTATCCGCTCACCCGCTTCGGCCTTGAATCCGGCCGGACTTTGGCTGAATTCGAGATACAGATATGTTTTAACGCCGTTGAAAGTGTCATACCCGGTGATGTTATTTCCGTTTCCTTCGAGTTCTCCCTGGCCTGTGGTGCGGATCACCACTCCCGGGCTGGCGCCTTCATCAAAACTCAATGAATAAAATCCCGATTTTGCAGCAGGGGCAAATTTCACATCGCAGACCGGGTCCTCAACCGTAACCGAATAAAAATACGGGGTAACAGTTTCGTTGTCGTAAGTGAATTCGGGACTCCGCTGAATATCTTCGGGGCTTCCGGAAACTGGTGCGAGATTGAAGATTTTCCCCGATCGGTGTGATATCACGTTAAGAGGAAATCCCCTCATGGTGTTTGAGGTAAAATTTTCCCTGTTAGGGTAGAATCTCAGTATGCTGTTGGGAAGGTGGACAGTTGGGTAAGTGGGGACAAGCAGATGGCTGATATTTCCCATGTAAGGGTTAACGTAGGAAACAGGATCAGGACTGTTATTGCTGCACGCGAACAGGACAAGTGAAAGGATTACGGCTGCAGCGGCATGCAGACTGGCGGTTAATGCAGACTTCCGGTTTTTTCTTAAATTTACCATAAAGTATAAAGGTTATTTGAAACATGTTACAATGAATTCCTTTGAGTCGCCGGTCAGTTCACCACCGTCGAAGTCGCCCGCGACGCTGTAACTTGCGAATTCAAATCGCTCGATCAGGTGCTCCGGTTCGAACCTGAAGAAATACCTGAGCGGTGTTTCCCATGCACTGGTATGGATTGATTCTCCGTCGTTCCATTCAATTCTGAACGTGATGTTGATTACCTGGTTTATCAGGTCGGGTCTTGTTGAGGTAATTCTCCGGAGCGATTTTCCTGGTTCATATTCGCCTTCGAAATCGGTAATGTTGTCGAGGCCGGAGATAAGGGGTTTGAGATCGGGATTGAAGACATCGAAGATGAATTTTCCACCCGGGCTAAGATGCCTGCAGACGTTGTTCAGCGCTTTTAACTGATCGGTTTTCTCCATCAGGTGCATGAACACCCTGAAAGGAGCAATTATAAGGTCGCAGCCGATGTCGGACCTGAAATCAACTATGCTCTGAAGGCTGATCCTGTTCCGTTGTTCAGGCGGAAGCTTTGCCTTGAGGACTTCTATCATAGCCGGGCAGATATCTATCCCGTAGATATCAGCGCCGTTGGCAAGGGCTTCGGTCAGGAGGCGGCCTGTACCGCTTCCTGTCTCAAGGATCCTGCCTTTGCATTCCCTTATCCTGTCGAGGTAGAAACGGTTGTCGACACCGTCCCTTACCTGGTGGTAGATAACGTCGTAAAATCCGGCAAAGAAATCGGGGTATAGGTCACTCATCACTTAAAAGGAATTTTGTTAAGGAGTAAATTTACGATTCTTTTTTAACAGTAATAAGCTATCAGCTATCAGCTGTCAGCTATCAGCTATCAGCTATCAGCTATTTTAGCATGACCTGCATGACCTGCATGACCTGCATGACCTGCACGACCTGCACAACTTTTTATTGCTTCGGTCTTCCGTCCTTTCATCCCCAGAGGGAAATTTGTCAGGATATAATTAAATGAAACAGGAGAGCGGATTTTGTTTTATATTTGTAACCCAAACAGAGGTTCTGCTTTTAATTTATATCCGGAAATGGTAAGGAAGTATTCATTAGATAAGGACAAGATTAAGGTTCTTATGCTTGAAGGGATTCATAAAAGTGCAATAGATTTTTTCACTTCAAACGGTTATCACAACATAGAGTCGTTTCCCAATGCACTCGATGATGAGCTTCTGAAGGAGAAGATCAGGAGTGCGAATATAGTCGGTATCAGGTCGAGGAGCCACATCACGGAGGATGTTCTGAATGAGGCGGGGAAGCTCCTTGCTATCGGTTGTTTCAGCATAGGCACCAACCAGGTTGACGGTCATGCTGCAAGGCTGATGGGGATCCCGGTTTTCAATGCTCCTTTTTCGAATACAAGGTCGGTGGCTGAGCTGGTTATTGCCGAGGCGATTCTTCTTATGAGGAACATTCCGGTTAAGAACGCGGCCGCGCACAAGGGGAAGTGGCTCAAGTCAGCGGCAAATTGTTTTGAAGTCCGCGACAAGAACCTGGGTATTGTGGGTTATGGTCATATCGGGTCACAGGTTTCGATTCTTGCGGAAGCCCTTGGGATGAATGTGTACTATTATGACATTGCAAAAAAGCTTAGTCTTGGAAAGGCTGTAGCCTGTTCCTCGCTCGAGGAGCTTCTTTCCCTGTCGCAGATCGTTACCCTGCATGTTCCCGAGACACCTCTGACGAGGAACATGATAAGTGAGAAGGAAATTGCTCTTATGCGATGGGGTTCATGCCTGGTTAATGCATCAAGGGGTTCGGTGGTAAACATCCAGGCTTTAACGTCGGCGCTTGAGTCGGGACGGCTTCTGGGTGCCGCACTTGATGTTTTCCCCGATGAGCCGGCTTCGAATGATGATCCGTTTGTATCGGAGCTTCAGAAGTATGACAATGTACTGCTCTCACCCCATGTCGGAGGAAGCACTGTTGAGGCACAGCATAACATCGGCACTGAAGTAGCAGAGAAGCTGGTTAGGTACAGTGATACGGGATCAACAATCGGAGCCACGAATTTCGTCCAGATATCCCTACAGCCCAACAATAACGCCCAGCGCTTCCTTCATATTCACAAGAATGAGCCGGGTATTCTCAGGGAGGTCAATTATGTTTTCACCTCGAGGGGGATAAATATTGCAGGTGAGTATCTGCAGACTGATTCAGAGATAGGGTATGTTATTGTTGACACTGAAAGTTGTCTGGATTCGGAAATAATCGAGGAGTTGAGGGCAATAAAGGGAACAATCAGGGTAAGAATGCTTTTCTGACAGAGGAAAGTCCCACTTCTGCCGTCGAAGGATGCCATCAGGTACGCTCTGACAGTTTCTTCTTCACCGGTTCCGGGCCGAAAGACAATTTTTCAAGCGGGATGAATGAATCATCAGCCTTATCGGTTATCACGATATTAGGGCACATATTCTTGAACAGCACCCTGATAGCATTTTCGACATTCTGCCTGATGGGTTTATAGATCCATTCAAATTCTTCAGGTCCATTCTCGATTGAGTTTTCCACGCTCCTGCGGTATTTCTCCTTCAATTTGTCGGCATACTCATAGAGGTCGAAGCTGACCATCCAGATTTTCTCGGCAAAGATGTTCGGGTACCTGTATTCATAAATCTCAAAGAAGTCCCATTCCATCTTTCTGGTTCCGAAGGAAAGGAATTTGGGATTTATGTTGGCGACAGTAAGCACATCGCTGTCATTGTCGTATTTGAATCTGAGCTCCTTGATATCGATACCATACTTCGCCTTCAGCGATACGCTCAGGCTTCCAAAGTATTTGATATCCCTGCCGTAGTAGTCTTCCCTGTTTGTAATCGGGCGAGTGAACCGGGTGTCGATTTCAAACAAGTTGAGTTCAAGTATGCTTTTGATCTGAGTGACCTGAAAATGTCTTTCCCGGAGAAAGTTGTTTTCCTCGGCAAGATCCTTGTTCTGTTTTGCCAGGTCGTTGTTTTTTTCGTCGAGCTTTTTAATATTGTCCTCAAAAAGGGTAACTTTCACATTCAGTCTGATCAGTTGCTGGATTCCCAGAATTATCAATGCTGCTCCCAGCACGGCGAGACCCCAGACAATGAGTTTGACGGAGAGCAGTATTATTGCAAGGACAACGAGTGCCGCGATTATAAGATATGATTTTGGAAACTTCATTATGTTGCTTTTCGATAAAGGTAAACTTTGTTGCAAATTTAATTGAACAAATCTCAATTTGTTCCTTAGTTTTCCTTTAATATTGAGGTTTGAATTATGGAACAGAAAGGGTTTCATCTTGCGCTTGGGACGGAGAATATCCGTAAGCTTTTGCTTCAGTATGCCATACCCTCGGTGATTGCCATGACTGCGGCATCGCTGTACCATATCATCGACAGCATATTCATTGGACAGGGAGTAGGGGCACTTGCCATTTCGGGTCTCGCGATCACTTTTCCGCTGATGAACCTTGCCGCGGCTTTCGGATCGCTTGTGGGTGTCGGAGCTTCAGCCTTGTTATCGTTAAGGCTCGGGCAGAAGGATTACAGCACGGCAAACACAATTCTTGGTAATGTCCTTGTGCTTAACCTGATCCTGGGATCGCTATACACTTTTGTGGTTCTGCTGTTTCTCGATCCCATACTGCTGTTCTTCGGGGCCAGTCCTGATACGCTGCCCTACGCTCATGATTTTATGCTTATAATAACACTGGGCAATGTGGTGACCCATATCTATTTTGGATTGAATGCCCTTATGCGTGCATCGGGAAATCCTGTCAGATCGATGTATGCCACAATCTTTTCGGTAATTATCAACCTTGGCCTTGCGCCCCTGTTCATCTTTGTTTTCGGCTGGGGCATAATGGGTGCCGCACTGGCCACTGTGATTGCACAGACTTCGATGATGTTGTGGCAGCTGTTTTATTTTACGGATAAAAGTCATTCCATTCATTTCCGGAAGGGCACTTTCAGGCTGAAATCGAAGATAGTCAGGGATACCATGTCGATTGGAATGGCTCCTTTTCTGATGAATGTCACTGCAAGCGCGATTGTCATTCTGATCAACAAGAGCCTGATTCACCATGGCGGCGACATGGCAGTTGGCGCTTACGGTATCATAAACCGGGTTGCGGCCCTGTTTGTAATGATCGTCCTCGGTCTGAACCAGGGGATGCAGCCCATTGCTGGTTATAACTTCGGAGCCAGGCAGTTCGACAGGGTCACCTCCGTTCTGAAACTGACAATATTCCTTGCAACCGGAGTGATGACGCTGGGGTTTCTTCTTGGAGAACTGTTTCCCCATGCCGTTGCTTCAATATTTACAAGCGATAAGGAGCTCATAGAGATTGCGGCTCCCGGCTTGAGGATAGTGATGTTGGTTTTTCCTATTGTCGGGTTCCAGACGGTGGCTTCAACTTTCTTTCAGAGTATCGGAATGGCGGGCAAGGCTATCTTCATGTCGCTAACACGCCAGGTACTCTTTCTGCTGCCGGGGCTATTGATATTCCCGATATTTTTCGGTGTAAAAGGCGTATGGTACAGCATGCCGGCTGCCGACACTCTATCAGCCATGGTAGCCATTTACATGCTTACCGTGCAGTACAGGAAGTCAATTTTAAGGCAAAAATCGGTGGATTAAAAATGAAGGATCAAATGAAAAGCAAATATGTGATCACAATCGGCCGCCAGCTTGGAAGCGGAGGCCGGATAATAGGGGAGAAACTTGCAGCAAAACTCGGCATCAATTTTTACGACAAGGAACTTATTCAGATAGCTTCACGGGAAAGCGGCTTTGGGAAGGAATTCTTTGAACAGGCCGATGAAAAGAAGTTATACAGTGTTTTCGGAGGATTGTTCGGGCTCAGTGGCACAATCGCCGAAGAGCTTTTTTCAACATATTATCTCAACAACGAGACTCTTTTCAAGATACAGAGTGATGTAATCAGGAATCTGGCCGACAAGGGTTCGTGCCTGTTTGTGGGAAGGTGTGCCGATTATGTGCTGAGCGGACATCCGGCAGTCCTGAATGTGTTTGTCTGCGCCGATCTTGCCGACCGGGTGCACAGGATTGCGGAACAGCAGAAGCTTACACCCGGTAAAGCCCGTGATTTTATAGAGAAAGCCGACAAGAAGAGGGCGGGCTATTATAACTATTTCAGCAGTAAGCGTTGGGGTGTGGCAGATACTTATCACCTCTGTGTTAATTCGTCCTGGCTCGGGCTCGATGAGACAGTGGAGTTAATAAGCAGTTTTGCTGCAAAAAGGTTCGGATTGTGATCACCTCCGCGAGTGGTGGTCTTTCTGCACCATAGTCCTGCTGTTTGCAGATCCGTGCGAGGGGAGGAACAGAGAGCATCCGGTGTCGAGGAGTTTTCCCCATGAAATGATAAGCTGCCGGGGGTCTTCTGCAAACGGAGGGAATGCCGATCCGGGGAAAATCCCGAACATGGCGTCGCCGACAATCGCAATTTCATCTTCTATTATTACACTTACCGAACCGGCAGTATGTCCGGGTGTGTGGATTATGTAGGCATTGACGCCGAAATCCTTTAAATCATAAACCGAATCAACAAGAATGTCATGCCTGCATGATCTGTATCTGCCTATTGAGGATTTTATCCCTGAAAGCATCTTAACTATTGCCTTCGAGTTTTCAAAGGTACCTCCGGGAATGGTATTGGTTCCGGATGCCAGGTAATGTGCTTCTTTACTGTGTATGATTACCGGTGTTTTGAAGGCTTTCCTTATCCTGGCGGCATTTCCGGCATGGTCGAAATGGGAATGAGTCAGGATCAGGCAATCGATATGATAGACAGTAAGTTTGTTAAGACGCAGCTTTAACAGCCGCCACTCAAGACCGATGCCTGTATCCACCAGAATGTTTTTCGTTCCGTTGGTTACAAGGAATACATTGCTGCGTCCCGAAAGGACGCGGATAATCCGGGTTCCGCCTGATGTAATCCAGGTCTTCATCTTTCGCTAATCAGTTTCATTAAGATTATTACGGATTTTCTTACGCCTTATTGTCTGCATAAACAAAACCCACATGGGACCACTACTTTTTATCCATATCTTTTTATTAAGTTGGATCACTTCATGTCTATTTGCGTTCTACAGTCCAACCCCCTGTAAACTACTCTTTATGCAAATCCTGATAAAAGAAAAAGCTATTCCCGGCAATTCAGTACAGTTGGAGGAGATCCCGCATCCCGTAAGAAACCGGGACGCGGGATGACATGGTGAAGTGTGATCATGGGGGGTGAGGCCGCGGCGAGGGAGAACTTGAAATGC
>JBAQCK010000081.1:0-3669 GCA_049294075.1 Bacteroidales bacterium
GTTTGTATCTGACTCCGTTTGTTATGAAAACATAATATCTGGAAATAAGATAAGATGTGATTTGCCTTTGTTGGAGGAGGGCCGTAGTAGTTACTACAGAGATTTATGGGAAGTTGAGCGAGAAGGAGACTTTATAAAAATTGTACATTGGTATAGTAAGCCTATAGAAGAAACCTATATAAATTCAGAGGGAGATACTATACCCTCTCTAGGTAGCGGGATTACTACCCATTTTATCATTGATCATAGAGAGCAAGAAGAAATAACATACATTACTAAGAAGATCAAGTTATCTTCTCAATTATTTCAGGGGAGGGCTTCAACTGGTATAAGCCGCGCTTCTTTGGTTATTAGCTGGAAACTATTTGACCTCAATGACGATGGTTTATGGGATAGATTAAAGCTTACCTGGGTGGAGGATAGTCCAACCGTTAGGGTAATATATTGCCATGCTGAGTAGGACTATCCCAATCCGATGTAGTCCAGTCTTTTTTGGGATGGGACCAGTAAAAATCTACCAATTCGTCACCATTTGACCCGCAGTCTCCATAAAATATTAATCTCCAATATTCTACAGTAATAGGTTCAAGTGCTATTTGAACCAATCCCAAAAATTATTAACCTATTTTCTCAAATTAACTAACTGGTTAATTGTTTATCTGCTTTGTCATAATACTAATCGTGAATAATATGAAAACTACTTTTGAATCAACTGAAACAAGGAGAGTTACAGAGGTTACTCTATCTTACAAAACAGACGTAAAACCTAAAGATAGAGAACTCATCACTTCATCACAAGATGCTTATAACATCCTGTATAAGTTTTGGAATCAAAATCTGATTGAGTATGTCGAAGAGTTTAAAATACTCTTACTTAACCGTTCAAACCGTGTCCTGGGTATTGCTTCTCTTTCAAAAGGAACAACTTCGTCGAGTATAGTTGACATTAAACACATACTCCAATACCCGATTAAAACAAATGCTAGTGGATTAATAATAGCTCACAATGTAAGCATTCGGCCTGCTACATGTTGACAGTGGCCTGACCATTGGCTATATTGCCACAGTTAGGATTCAATCCAACTTTCTTAGAGTTCTTTGATATTCTGTTAAAAGCAGATGGAGTGTTCAACTTTTTCCAACAATATCCAATAATTATTGGATCTCCAATGGAGTATTCTGGAGTACCTGACTGGTTTTCCAGTTATGAGGCAGCAGGTCTGCCAAATCAAGGCTGTAATTGTTGTTGTAGTAAGGGATCCGGGTCAGCACATCTGTCAGCCACTCCCGGGGATTTACATCCAGTGCGGCACAGCAGCCGAGCAGGGAGTACATAATGGCTGCATTCTCTGCTGCATTATGATTGCCACAGAACATATAGTTCTTACGTCCCAAGGCCAGGGGCCGGATGGTATTCTCAACAAGATTATTATCGATCTTGTAACGGCCGTCAAGGTGATACCTGGATAACCTGTGGAACAATGAGTATGTATAAGTTAATGCCTGGCTCATCCTGCCTTTGGGTAATGCCTTGGGCATATAGCTGACTATCCATTTTTCAAAACCAAGGAGGATGGGATAAGCAAGTCTTGAGCGAAGCTCTGCTCTCTGCTGGTAATCGAGCTCCTGGTCGTCAGCCATGGACTCCACACCGTATAGCAGGCTGATCTGTTCCAGTGCATAAGTTGCGCCGGACTGATCTTCTTTCAGTGCCTCATTAAATTTACGCCTTGCATGTGCCCAGCAACTCAGAAGCAATACCCCCTTCTTATTCTCGTAGATAGAATAAGCCTCGTAACCGTCTGTCTGTACTGCACCCTTGTAATCGCGTAAAAGTTCTATGACAACCCTCTGTGCTCTTGAGCCCTTGTCATAATGAAAGAATACCAGGTTCTTCATCACCGATCTCACAACCCACAGGTAGGCTTTAACAGCCCGGTGCTTTTCATTATTGATTACCGGAACCGTGCTTTCATCGACCTGTATATAGTCACTCTCAAGTACTATCTCTCTTAACCTGTAATACAGTGCCCTGAGAAGATCCCCGCAACCGACAAACCAGTCGTTGACAGTTGATGCGGGTATCTTTACGCCCTCAAGCTTAAACATTGCCAGTTGCCGGTGGAAGGGAAGATGATACATGTACTTGCTCATGATCAGCTCGGCAAGCAGACTGGCACCGGCATTGCTCCTGGGCAGTGGTAACAACGGAAGGGGAGCAATCTTAATGTTTTTATCCTGATTCTCTTCACCACTGGCTTCTTGAGCTAACTGCAGATCCTTCTTCAGAGCATATTTCGGGCGTATGATCCTTCGGACATAAAGTTCACCGGGTTTATGTTCCAGCTGCTCGGTAACCTCTTCCCCTATACGCACCCAGAGATCATCAATGCCCTCCGGCTCGATGATCTCTTCCTCGCGGCGGAGATTCTCCGGAAGAGGCATACGTACCGGCTGCTTCTTTTCTCTTTCTACCCTGGTACGCTTATAGGTGATGATTTCATTGGCAGAAGCCTTGATGACAGTCTCTTCTTCAGGCAGTATGTCAATGCCGTCAAAGTCAAGCTTACGCTGAGCAGGATCAGATGGGATGTACTTTTCACTTGACGGCTTCCACAACTTACGCCTGTACCAGGCAAGCTGATCGGTTAATTTATTGATTATAAGATCCTTCTCCTTTATAACCTTTTCATAATGTGCATTCTTCTTCTCCGCCTTCTCCAGTGCTCCACCATCTGCCTGGCGTAGCTTGGAAAGTTCCTGATAAAGCTCGTCACGCTCCTGAAGGAGGGTCTCTATAAATGCGCTTTGATCAGGGGTATTTGACACAGTCTGTCTTGCTTTAAGTCTGAGCCAAAGATAACACAGACAAAGCTATGTGATATCCAACATAATTACTTTTAATTAACTGAATGACTGATAGTTATTAACAATACGCCGAGTTTTCAACCGTCCCGGCCTGACACTCTCTACCATGTTCATTAAATCCTTCCAGTCTATGCTTATCGAGGCTGTTGTCTCATCAAAAACCGGCAGCTTAAACCGGCCTGATTCAAGTCGCTTGTGATAGATGACCAGACCTGCATATTCCATGTGAAGGATCTTCATGACGTTCTGGTGACGGTTCATGAAGATAAAGACCCCTCCGTCGCGGACATTCTGGTTCATCAGTGAGTTAACCACACCGCTCAGGGTGTAAAAGCTTTTACGCATATCTACCGGCAGTGGATACAGGTAATACCTCAGTGAGCTGTGAAGATGGAACATGGCCTCAGTCTAGCAGGGACATAATTGAACGAAGACCGGCCAGATCCAGGGTTTGTCTTATCCGTAGGGTCGTCCCGTTGGGGTAGGTGATCTCCAACGGGGTATTGTCCATACCGGGTACAGGCATTTGTCCAGAGGCCGGGTATGCCGTTGATCCCGGTGCCCGGACAAGCAGTGGTATAAAGCGTCCGTCAGTGCTCTCTTTACGGAGCTTCTTCTGCCAGTAATAGAATGTTGATGGTGCTATACCTTCGTTTGAACAAAAACTTTTAATGCTTAATCCTGACTCCTTCTGCCGCTCCAATAGAACAGCCATCTTTGAACTGCTTAACATTGATTTTTTGCCGGGGAAGATAATCGGATCCTTCCGTTAGCAAAATATGTGGCAGACCGAATGCTTAC
>JBAQCK010000082.1:0-7759 GCA_049294075.1 Bacteroidales bacterium
CTCCGGTGCTCTATGAGACAACAAAGAAGAAAGTGGCCGGCAGCGATGCCGCTCCCGGAGAGACTGAAAAGAAAAAGATAGCCGGTTAACGGCATCAGAACTGAGGCTGCCCCGTTGAGGCGGCCTCAGTAATTTATTGGCTTACCGCACTTAATATTTTGTTATTCTTTAGTACCTTTGGCAGGCAACACCGGATAGAAAATGGGCATAAGCGGTCAGGAAATAGTAATCATTATAATAGTGATACTTATATTGTTTGGCGCCGATAAACTGCCGGAGATAGCCCGCACAATGGGTAAGGGCATGAGGGAGGTCAGGAAAGCCACCGATGAGATCAAGAGGGAGTTTGACGAGAGCACACAGGATATAAGGAAGGACATCAGTGATGTGACTGACAGTGTGAGGCGGGAGATGAACGATGTGGCTGACACCGTCACCAGGGAGGTCAACGACGTGACCGATACCGTCAGGAAGGACATTAATGAGGCTGCATCGCCTCTGGCGGATGATATTAATGACACCGCGTACGGCTTAAACAATGATGCCGGATGATCAAGGCGACCGGTATTCTCAAGGCATACGGCGACCTGAAGGTGCTCAAGGGAATAGACCTTGAGGTGCAGGAAAAAGAGGTTGTTGCCATTGTCGGTGCCAGCGGTGCAGGCAAGACAACTTTGCTGCAGATCATCGGCACCCTTGACAAACCTGACGGGGGCGCTGTACTGTATCACGGGCAGGATGTGGGGTCACTGTCGCAGCGGGCCCTGGCGTCATTCAGGAACCGCAACATCGGTTTTGTCTTCCAGTTTCACCAGCTGCTGCCCGAGTTCACGGCTCTTGAGAATGTGTGTATTTCTGCTCTGATAGCCGGTAAATCACGCGCCGAGGCCGGGGCAAAGGCCTCAGAGCTGCTGGCGTTTCTCGGACTGGGCGACAGGCTTGACCACAAGCCGTCACAGCTCAGCGGAGGTGAGCAACAGCGAGTGGCGGTGGCACGGGCCATCGTAAATAGTCCGTCGCTGATCCTTGCTGATGAGCCGTCGGGCAACCTGGACACAGAGAACAAGAAGGAGCTGCATAACCTCTTCTTCAGGCTCCGTGACACCTTCGGCCACACATTTATAATCGTGACCCATGATCCGCAGCTGGCCGCAATGTCTGACAGAACCATCAGGATAAAGGACGGGCTGATAACACCATGACTTCCGACCTTTATACTTCAGGAGTGCCATTCACCCTATGATTTCCCGTACCCGCGCCGGCAGGATGAAGGGGGAGGAGCTGAAGCAGTTCCTTGACCAACGGGTTGATCTTTACAACAGGCCATCCTTTATTGGCCTGGATCCCATAAGCATACCGCATCGCTTCACCCAGAGGGAGGATATTGAAATCGCCGGTTTTCTGTCAGCCACCATTGCATGGGGCAACCGGGTGGCGATACTCCGGAGCGCCAACCGCATGATGGAGATCATGGGGAATGCACCCTATGATTTTGTGATTAACCACCGCGACGATGACCTGAAGTGCATTGACGGGTGCATTCACCGTACTTACTTTGCCGAGGATTTCATCTACTTCATTGAAGCACTGAAATATATATATCTTGAGAAGGGCGGGATGGAGGCAGTTTTCACGATGCATCAAACCGGACAGTCACTGCAGCCGGCCATTCATGAGTTCAGGAAGATCTTTTTCGAGCTGCATCACAACCCAAGGACGGAGCGGCATCTGTCGGACCCTTACAAGGGATCAGCAGCAAAAAAGATCAATATGTTTCTACGCTGGATGGTGCGGAGTGATGAAAGGGGAGTTGACTTCGGGCTGTGGAAGACCATCTCACCATCGGTGCTCTCCTGCCCCCTGGATGTCCATTCAGGAAGAGTAGCCAGGAAGCTTGGCCTGTTAAAGCGAAGACAAACTGATGCTAAAGCAGTTGCCGAATTGGATACAACTTTAAGAAGTTTTGATTCGGAAGATCCTGTTAAGTATGATTTTGCATTATTTGGATTGGGTGCTATAGAAAGGTTTTGATAGAAAAATTATTCATTTTAAAATTCTCGCACTTACTATTTATTACACATGCCTTTGTAAATCAAATATTCGCATAGTCATTTTTGTTAGTAGTACTCTCTTAAATTAAAAATTCGCTTAATTTTTATCAAATCTATTGACAAAAATGATTTCATTATTTATATTTGTCAGACAAATAATATAAATGTGTATAATCTGAAAATTACCGAACAGCAGACAGGGCTGGTAGATCAGGTAGAAGAAACGTTGAGAAACTATTTTCGGAGGATGAATCTCAAACCCGGCGATTCTATTCCATCGGAGAAAGAACTTGCTGATGCCATCAGAGTTGGAAGAGGTGTCATAAGGGAGGCTTTAAGTAGGTTGCGTATGCTCGGTCTGGTTGAATCACGAACCAAGAGAGGAATGATAATAACAGAGCCATGCATTTTTGAGAGCCTGAAGCGCATAGCAGAGCCCGGGATGCTTGGCGATGAAGTAATGTTCGAACTTCTTGGATTCAGGGTAGCCCTTGAGATTGGAATGACTGAACTTATTTTTCAGAATATGAACGAAAAACATCTGGCCGACCTTGAAGCAATTGTTGAACGCGGGAAGGAAATGGAGTTCAGTGAATATTCCCCCGCCAGCGAATATGAGTTTCACTCAAAGCTTTATGAAATTACAGGGAACAGTACGATCATTGATTTTCAAAGAATTATTCATCCGGTTCTTACCTTTCTTAATGAACGTTTCAAGGATTACTTTCTACCTGTTAACAAGGAGATTGCACGAAAAAGAAAGCTTGTCACGCATAAAGACCTGCTCAACTTCCTTAAGGCAGGGGACAGGGAGGGATTTCATAGAGGAATGATTGACCAATTCGGGGCTTATTACATATTCTTAAGAAATAATCCAGCAAGGAAACTTTCGTAAACCGGAATACAATTAAACAAGGAAAAACCCAAACAACTTGAGAACCTAAAAACATCTAAAATGAAACAAACAATCAGTCAGAAAAAGGGAAAGACCACTCCGGCTTCAGGCGGGATAAAGACCCTGGTCTTACTGCTTTTATTCATGCTATTTGGTATTATTACTGCGTTTTCCCAGGATCTAACGATAACCGGGAAAGTAAGTGAAGAATCGGGAGCGGGACTGCCCGGTGCAGCTGTTACCGTTAAGGGCACCACTATCGGGACTTTAACAGCTGGTGACGGATCATATTCAATAAGGGCTGGTCGTAACTCCGTTCTTGTTTTTTCATTTGTCGGAATGGAATCCCAGGAGGTCATGGTGACTGACCAGACAACTTTTAACGTGATTTTAAGGACACATATGGTAGGATTGGATGAGCTGGTTGTGATTGGTTATGGCACCCAGTCCAGGAAGACGATTACAACTGCCATTACACAGGTTGGCGCAGATAAGATTGAGGATGTTCCACTTCCCAGCGTGTCTAAAGCCCTGCAGGGAAAAATTTCGGGTGTACGCATTCTTCAGACATCAGGACAACCGGGAGAGGAAGCTGATGTTGTCATTAGGGGCGGATCTTCAATAAGTAAAAGCAGTGATCCGCTTTACATTGTTGACGGCTTCCCGAGAGCGGTTAATGATATCAATCCAAGGGATATCGCATCTATAGAAGTACTTAAAGATGCGGCAGCTACATCGATTTATGGGGCAAGAGCATCAAACGGGGTTATTCTGATTACGACAAAATCCGGAGAAAAAGGCACTGCTAATATAGATTTTACAGTCACAACCGGATTCCAGGAATTCGGCAGGAAGATTGAAACAATAACCGCTGAAGAGTATCTATTACTTTTCAGACCCGCCGCTGCCAACGCTTCAAACGCAAATGCCAACTATCTTACAGGACCTACTGCCTCGGGGATAAACACCGATATAAGTACCTGGACCACAAGGTTCCTCGCAGAGGGGGAAGCAGTACCTGAAGGCTGGCATACTACTGTTGATCCGGTAACAGGAAAAACACTGGTATTCCAGGATAATAATTTGCAGGAACAACTTTTTCAGAGAGCGATGCAGGCAAATTATTACCTGTCTGCTTCTGGCGGAACTGACAAGATAACTTATTTCACGGGTGTAGGTTACACTAAGCAGGAAGGGGTTGCTGTCGGCACACAGTATGACAGATGGACTATAAGGAATAATGTAAAGTTTACGCTCAACAGCAAGATCAGCCTTACCTCAAATTATGACCATTCGTTCAGTAAAACCAACCAGTTTGAGAACGAAGCAAACTTATTCACAAGAGGAGCATTTAATGCGCGTACAATAAGGGATTATTTCCCTGACGGGACACCCGGCTGGGGTAACAATGCCACTCTCGCCAATCCTTTATGGGTAAATTATACCAGAACGAATGACAGGTCATTCCAGCGTTCAACCATCGGGCTCAGCGGCGACTGGGAGATAATCAGAAACCTACATTTCAGACCTAGTGGTAACTATTACACCGAACACTACACTAGAGACTATTTTGAAAAACTGCATACATTTAATACCCAGAGACCTGCAACAGCCGAGAGAGATCAGAGTCAGAGATGGCAATACGAAATGCTGCTGACATATGATCTGAAGGAAATAGGCAAACATGATCTGTCAATACTTGCTGGTTATTCCAACCTGTATATTGAAGATCAGGATGTTACTGCCGCAGCCTATGGGGCTCCAACGGATAATATTCCAACGTTGAATGTAGCGTCTACGCCAACCAATGCATCGTCTGTATTTACTGATGAGAGGCTGGTTAGTTATTTTGGAAGGTTACTTTACAATTATGATGACAAGTACTTGTTGACGGCTTCCCTCAGGAATGATGGTTCTTCAAGGTTCGGTGCAGATAATAAGTATGCGCTTTTCCCCAGTTTTTCAGCCGGTTGGATCGTTACAGCCGAACCTTTCATGAGCGGTGCCAGTAACCTCGTCAGTTTCCTTAAGGTCAGGGCAACATACGGCCAGACAGGAAACAACGATATCGGGAGATACTCATCACAGGGCACATATGCCGCAACATATCCATATGGGGGCAGTGCCGGTATAAGGGCAACTGTTATGCCCAACCTGGCATTAAGATGGGAAAAAACAACACAGTATGATGTCGGGTTTGATATCCATTTGTTCCCCAAGGAGAACATAGAGATGTCTTTTGATTATTATTATAAAAGAAGCGATGACCTTCTATTCTCCAAGCAGTTGCCAAGGGAAACCGGATTTAACTCCGTGGAAGTGAACATCGGATCAGTCGCCTACAATGGATTTGAATTCCTGGTTTCAACAAAGAATATAAACAAGAAGAATTTCTACTGGAATTCCGACTTCAATATTGCATACAATACCAACAAGGTTTTGAAACTACCGGAGAGAGAGGGTATTGACAAGAACCGGGTAAATGGTATTATATTTCCTGACGGTACTGGAGTGGGAGGTATAGCGGAAGGTGAAAAGCTGAACAGCATAATTGGCTGGCAGGTTGATTTTCTTATCGATAATCAGGAGCAGGCAAATGCTGCACTCTATGATGAGCGGGCTGCAGGGTTTGATCCTGTAACCAGAAAAGCAACCAAAGGGAGAAAATTCCCGGGTGACTTTGAATGGGTCGAAAACTGGGAAGACGATAGAATCACAGACTTTGACCAGTTTGTCCTGGGATATTCAATACCCCACACAACAGGTGGTTTGACTAATACTATCGGATACAAAGGTATTGAGCTGAATATCTTTACAGATTTTGCCATCGGACACTCAATATGTGATATGGCAAGAGCATGGCTGAATGGAGTCGGAGCAAGACAGGTTCAACCTACAACAGATGTCCTTGATGCATGGAAAGAACCGGGAGATGCTGCCAGGACTATGCAGCCAAAAATACTCTATCATGATCCGTCCGCTCAGCAGAACCATACAAGAAACAACAGCTATTATACCTACAGAGCTGACTTTCTGAGTATCCGTGAAATTACCCTTGGGTACGATATCCCGGAAAAGATAGCTAGCAAAGTTGGATTGAAACGTATCAAGACCTATGTCGCAGGCAATAATCTGCATTATTTTACCAAATACCCCGGGTTTTCACCTGAGGTAGGCGGCGAGATCAAGCACAATGATGGAAAATACCCAACATTCAGAACCGTTGTCTTTGGTTTAAATATCGGATTATAATCTTTAAACATGACACTCATGAAAAAATTAATAATAGCTCTGATAATTCTTATTGCATCAATAAGCTATGCATGCGAGAATAATCTTGATCTTGCCCCGATAAGCTCTATAACAACAAGTTCTTTCTGGAAAACAGAAGATGATGCTGAGGGTGCACTTTACGGAATGTACTCCCAATTCAGAACCACTCTCAATAACAGTCAGAATATATTGTACTGGATGGACTTCCGGAGCGGTTTCTGGACAATAGGAACATCAGGCGGGGCCGGTGACAACGAAAAACTCTGGCAGAATAATATGGATGCAACCACGACAAGTACAAACTGGTCGCCTCTTTATACTCTAATTAATGACTGTAACCTTATTTTGAAATATGCTCCCGGCATTACTTTCTCAAACCAGACTTTCAAGGACGAAGTGTTGGGTCATGCTTATTTTGTGAGGGCCTATGCTTATTTCAAGCTTGCACAGCTCTGGGGAGATGTTCCGATTGTCACCGATGGGTTTGAATCCATTACCCAGGAGCTCTACAATCCCCGTAGTCAAGTATCTGAGGTTTATGCTCTTGTAAAGGAGGATATTGCACAGGCTGTTGAAAAGCTCCCAGCCAGATCACCTGGAGTTAAGCCATGGATGGCAAGTAAAGAAGCCGCAAACATGCTTAAGAGTGAGATCTACCTCTGGCTGGCAAAAAGAGCAGGGGGAGGCAATGCTGAGCTTACCGCGGCACGCAATGCCATTGATTCAGTCCTTCTGAACAGTTATATTCTTGAGGAAAATTATGCAGATGCCTTCCGCAATGATAAAAGCAAGGAGATTATCTTCTCGATCTATTTTGATTATTCAGAGGAGCCCAATCCCTCAGGCAGAGACATAGGTCAATATGGCTGGAATTTCGTAAATAACATTAACTATGTGCCTGCTGCATTGCGTGATATAGTACCTCATAGCGGCTCAACCCAATGGCTTACACTTTCACCTGATTACACTCTCCGGTTCCTAAATCCTGAAAGCGAAGACCAGAGAACAGCTGTTAACTGGCAGGAGATACCTAATCCTTCAGGAGGAACCGTAAAATGGATCAATAAATATCTTGGAACACTGATTGAAGGCACAAGAAGGTTCTATGATGATATCAGGATTTATCGTCAGGCAGAGGCCTACCTTTTTAAAGCCGAAGTGGAAAATGCACTCGACAATAAAGATGTTGCCATCGCAAACCTTAATATTGTGGCTAAACGCGCCTATGGGATTGACGATTACTATCCTCTGTCACTAACGAAAACCGAAGTTGATGCTGCTATTCTTGAAGAAAGACTTATTGAATTTGCCGCTGAGGGTAAATCATGGCTTGATATAATAAGATTTGGGAAAGCATTTGAAATTATTACCTCTCTCGTTGGACGCGAAGGAGCTAACCAGGGGAACATACTCCTTTTCCCTGTCAACCAGGATGTGATCAGCAGGAACACAAAGATTACTCAAACCCCGGGGTATTAAAAAAAGTAATTGAGCGTGATAATAAAATCTGATGAGTTCATTGTTTGATGAACTCATCAGA